>JASHPC010000310.1 GCA_030038335.1 Vulcanimicrobiota bacterium | reverse complement strand
CCGTCACGTTGTCCGCGAGCGGTGTGAACGGAACGTTCCACGCGGCCAACCGCTCTTCGATCTCTTGCAGTTGCTCGGGGTGGAGCGGCGTCGCGAAGAGCGCAGTCTGCGGTACGCGTCCGAACGACGCGACGACCCCGCCAAAAATGATGACGGCCACGAGCACACTTGCGAATGCTACGCGCGCGCGTGGATCGATCGCGCGCAATCTTCCAAGTGCAGACGCCAGCGTCATGAATCAGATCTGCATCGAAAGCAACGTCTGCATCGCCTGAGCCGCGCGCTGCGCCGCCGAGGCAGCAACGGAGATCGCGACATCTGCGCGAGCGCGCTCGTAGACGGCGTCGCGTAGACTGCCCGCTCCGCTTGCATAGGCATTCTCAGCGCGTTGTGCGTCTTCGAAGATTGCTCTGACTGCGTCGACGGCGCGCGCGAACGCGTTCACCTCACGGTCGCTAGGAGTAGACGGAGCCGTGTCGGGGCGGGGAACGTCCGGAAGCAGCGGGCGGATGGTCACGGCGTGATCCTTCCCAACTCGATCGTGCGCTCTGCGAGCGTCTTGCCTGCGTCGAAGACTGCGGCGTTGCTCTCGTATGCGCGCGACGCGTTCATCACCGCAAGCATTTCCGTAAGGATGTCCACGTTCGTGCCGGCCTCGCTGCGCGTTCCGGCGAACGAGATGGTCGTGCCACCGGCGCCGCGGGTGACGCGAAACTCCGGCACGTCGCGAAGATAGGAGCCCTCCGGTCCGGCAGCTTCGGCAGCGGCGACGTTACGAGCGGCGACGTCAAGCGCTGCGCGCTCTGCGTCCATCCCGGCGGCAGCGACGCCCAAAAGATCGACGCTCATGCCTTTGCCGCCGATGCGATCTCTTGCAGACGAGCGCGCGTGCTCGCAAGGAGCGCTTCCGTAAACAGCGCTTCGCGTGCTAAGCTCGCCATCGCACGGTCGGAGCCTCTGCGATCTCCGGTCTCTGCACGAGCGACGGCATCTTGCGCCGCTTCCATCCCTCGATCCGCCGCGACGAATCCGCGGCGCAAAGAATCCATGACGTCGAACATGCCGCAAGCGTACGCCGGCGGTGTTACCGGCGGGCGTCCGCTTTATGTCCGCGAAGTGACCGGAAGGCCCTCGCGATCGAGCGGCACGGCGATCATGAGGCGCGTGACCTCGTCGTAGCTTTCAACGCCCGCAGCGACGCGATTGCTCTTCAAATACGCGTTATACGCGTGCCAGGAGAAGCGCGCGAACGAAAGATTGACGCGCGTGCGGTCGCGCCGCGCAATTGCTGCGAAGTCGCTCCAGACGAGCGGCGTGAACGTGCGACGCGCATAGTGCGGAAGCGGCGGCAACGAAAGGAAGAGCTCCATCCAGCCCGAGTAGCGCAGGACGGGATCGCGCGAGCGCAAGCACGTCAGCGCCGCCAGATAGTTCGCTTCGTCTTCACGCGCGTACGCCGCTACGTGACTCCACTCGTGGGCGAGGTCGAACGGACGCTCGAACCAGAGAAGGTCGGAAGCGAGTTGAACGGTGAGCGATAGCGGATTGATGAATCCGCTCGTTCCGTTTGCGTTCATGAAGGGATCGGCGAGCGTTGGTTTCGGAGCACCAACGAGCGGAGTCCACGAGTCTCCCGCGCGCCGCACGACGGGAAGCCACGCAGCGTGCAGCGCAGCGAGGTCGAGTGGTTCATCCTGGCGCGCGTGCGCTGCCGGCGCGATGGAGTTCAGCTCGGCGATCGCGCGCACGCGTAGCGCGTCGACTGCTGCCGCCGTGACGCGGGCCGATTCGTAGCGAACGCGCGTCTCGATCGGCGCGCGATCGTAGTTCCATCCCCAGCCGGCTTCGAACCATACCGCATACACGGCAAGCACGGCGACAACGTCGACGAACGCGCCGAACGCGGAGCGCCAAGGACGACGCGATCGCCGCGCGTCCCGAGCGCGCGCGACGACGCGCCAAATGATGACAACGACGCCGACGAGAACGGCGACGTCGCCCAGGGACCACGGCAGCGCGCTCGACATCGCATGCGCGGCTAGCTCCCAACGAGCATAAAAGCCGTTGGCGTAGTCGTGCTCCACCCACGTTGGACTGGGACGAACGAGGAGTGCGGCGGCGCCTGCCGCGATCGCTGCTGCGCGAGTTAGCGTTTGCTGTATTGGAAACGCTTGCGCGCGCGCTTGCGACCGTACTTCTTCGATTCCTTTTCGCGCGAGTCGCGCGTGAGGAAGCCGTTGCTGCGCAGCGTTTCCTTCAGCGATTCGTCCATGTCGAGCAACGCTCGAGCGATGCCGTGCCGAACCGCACCGGCTTGTCCGGTCGGTCCACCGCCTTCGGCCTTCACCTCGACGTCGAACCGCGATGCGCTCTGCGTCGCCTCGAGCGGTTGACGCACGATCTGCCGGAGCTGCGGTCGCGGAAAGTAGTCTTCGATTGGACGCTTGTTGATCGTGATCACGCCCTGACCGAGCGTGAGCTTGACGCGCGCGATCGCGCGTTTGCGGCGGCCCGTTCCTTGGGCGACGTCAGGATTCAATGCGTTGGAACCTCGGAGAGTGGACGCGCCTGCTGCCCGTCGTGAGGGTGCTCGCCGGCTGAGTAGACGCGCAAACGGCGCAGCTGCAGCGCCCGCAGACGATTCGGCGGCAACATACCGCGGACGGCCATCTCGATGAGGCGTTGCGGATTCTTCTCGTGAACCTCGCGCGCAGTCCGCGTGTGCAGACCTCCCGGATACCCGCTATGGCGACGATAGACTTTGTCGTCCCACTTCTTCCCGCCGAGCTCGACGCGAGCGGCGTTGATCACGATCACGTGATCGCCGTCGTCAACGTGGGGGGTCCAGGTGGGCTTGTGCTTTCCTGATAGCGCACGAGCGATGTGCACGGCCAGCGTCCCAAGGCGCTGTCCGGCCGCGTCCACGATATACCAATCGTGGCGCGTCTCCTCACTCTTCTGCTGGTAGGTCCGCACGACCAACGGATTCTACCGGGAAAGCCTTCTAGGGTCAAGGACTAGGGGCGCTTAGGGTAGCGAAGATCCAGGGTTCGCGGTAGGAGTCGTAGTCATCGTAGCGCACGCCGGCGAGGTATAGGCCCTGCGGGGGTGCGTTCATGCCGGCTGCAGATCGGTGAAGCGCGGCAATGACGCCGGGGATCGATGCGGGGTCGCGACGCCCGTGGCCGCACTCGACGAGCGTCCCTGCAATCGTTCGCACCATATGATGAAGGAAACCGTTTGCGGT
>JASHPC010000309.1 GCA_030038335.1 Vulcanimicrobiota bacterium | reverse complement strand
GCGAAGGCGGCATTGCGACGCCGCGCGGTGGCAGAGATGCAATCTCCGCGGGCGCCGATGCGATTGTTGTCGGGACCGCTCTTACCGCCGGACTCGATGCATCCGTGGCGGAAGAGACGATCGCGTTGCGCGTTCGAGCGTTCGTTGCAGCGCTTTCTGTGTTGCGCGAAGGGGCAGAAGAAATCTAAGCGAAGCCGTCCAGACGTGGAGAGCGCTAAACCGGGCCGTGGGTTTTGGGTAACGACTGCCATCCTGGCGTTGATCGCGCTAGGCGGCGTCCTCTACTTTTGGATGATCCCAACGGTCGAGCCCTGGCTACCTCCCGAAGGCGGCCATCCCGGGGATCAAGTCGATTGGCTCTTCCGTTTTATGGCATCGAGCGCCGCCGTCCTTTACACGTTCGTGCTCGGCTACATTATCTATTTCGCGATTGCGTATCGGCGCCACAAGAGCGACCCGGACGACGCGCTCGGTGTGAACGTCCACGACAACAATAAGCTCGAGCTCACGTGGACCGTCGTGCCGTTGCTTTTCGTGCTGCTCCTTTCGGTGCTGAGCATTCGCATTTGGTACGCTCTGCAGGTTCAGCCGAACAATGGCCTGGTCGTCGAGTCCATCGGGAGGCAGTGGTATTTCACGTTCCGTTATCCAGGCGTGAACGGCGAAGTGACCGACGAGATGCATCTTCCGGTCGGCGTTCCGGTAACGCTGAACGTGACCTCGCAAGACGTCATCCACTCATTCTGGGTGCCCGACATGCGCTTGAAAGCCGACATGATTCCGGGCATGATCAACACGCTGCGCTTCACGCCGACGCGCGTCGGTCGTTATAAGATCATCTGCACGGAGTTCTGCGGAACGGGGCACTCGACGATGGACAAGCAGATCATGGTCGTGCAGCCGGCAGCGCAGTATCAGGTGTGGTATCGCGGCTGGCAGATGCGCAACGCGAACGCGAGCAACGCAATTCCGACCGTGACCTCGGGAGCGATCAGCCTAGCGGGCGGTAACGTCGCGGCCGGCAAAGCGCTCTTCTCGCAAAAGTGCAGCGCGTGTCATGCGCTTGGCCCATTCACGCAGCGCATCGTCGGTCCAGGGCTCCTCGGCGTGTTGCACGACCCGACGCATCCTAACTTGGTCGACGGCGATCCGGCGACGACGGCAAACGTCGCGAAGATCTTGCAGAACGGCTATACTGGCAGCATCGGGCACATGCCGAACCAAGCGCAAAACGGTCTATCGAATAAGGATATCGCAAATCTCGTCGCCTATCTCAACACGTTGAAATGAAATCGGAGTGACAACCGCATGTCCGTGATTGCAGAGCACGGCGGAATCGCCGAGCACATCCACCCGGAGCCGCAAGGCTTCGTTCGCAAGTACATATTCTCGCTCGATCACAAGATCATCGGGATTCAGTACATCATCACGGCGTTCGTGTTCTTCATCCTTGCCGGGTGCCTCGCGGAGATCATCCGAATTCAGTTGATGCACGCAAACGGCGGGTTCATCAGCGCCGACACGTACGACGAGGTCTACTCGATTCACGGCTCCGCAATGGTCTGGCTCGTCATCATTCCGATGCTCACGGGCGGATTCGGGAACTTCGTCATGCCGGTGCAGATCGGCGCGCGCGACGTCGCGTTCCCCTGGCTGAACATGATCAGTTTTTGGATATTTCCGATCTCCGGCTTGATGCTCTTCTCGTCGTTCCTCATGGGAGCGCCCGTTGCGGGATGGACCGAGTACCCGCCGATGTCCCTACAAGGCGCGGCCGGAACCTCGATGTGGTGCGCTGCCATCTTTTTGGTCGGCGTCAGCTCGACGCTGACGGGAATGAACTTTCTCGTCACGATGCTCAAGATGCGCGCGCCGGGCATGACGTTCACGCGCATGCCGCTCTTCGTCTGGGGTCAGCTCGCGACGGCTCCGTTGCTCATGATCGCGACCACCGCGCTCGCCGCGGCGCTCGCGGCGCTCTTCATGGAGCGGCAGTTCGGCGTTCCGTTCTTCGACCCGACGAAAGGCGGCTCGCCCGTCATGTGGCAGCACATGTTCTGGTTCTACTCGCATCCGGCCGTTTACATCATGATCCTTCCCGCTTTCGGCATCATGTCGGAAGTGATCTCAGTCTTCTCGCGCAAGCCGGTCTTCGGATACCGCTTGATTGCGTTCTCGTCGGCTGCGATCGCGCTCGCCGGCTTCATGGTCTGGGCGCATCATATGTTCACCTCGGGCATCGCGCCATACATGCAGCTGCCGTTCATGGTCATCACGTACATCATCGCGGTTCCGACGGGCGTAAAGATCTTCTCGTGGCTCGCGACGATGTGGGGCGGCAAGATACACCTCACGGTGTCGATGCTCTTCGCACTGGGATTCCTCGCGCTCTTCACGTTCGGCGGCATCAGCGGCGTCTTCTTGGCCGCAATTCCGTTCGACCTGCACGTGCACGGGACGTATTTCATTCCCGCGCACTTGCACTACGTGCTCGTCGGCGGCAGCTTGATGGGCGTCTTCTGCGGGATCTATTACTGGTTCCCGAAGATGACCGGGCGCTACATGAGTGAGTTCTGGGGGCGCGTGCACTTCGTGCTCTTCGTAATCGGATTTACGGGAACGTTCCTTCCGATGCACTGGCTCGGAGCGCAAGGAATGCCACGGCGCGTCGCAACGTACGACCCACAGTTCCAAGGCGTCAATCAATTCGAGTCGATCTGCTCCTTCATCATGACGCTTGCGATTCTGATATTCTTCGTAAACCTGCTGTACAGCATTCGCCACGGAAAGCGCGCAGGCCACAACCCATGGGGTGCGCGGACGCTCGAATGGCAGATACCGTCGCCGATGCCGTACTATAACTTCAAGCACATTCCGAACGTGTACGGGATTCCATACGATTTCAGAGAGGCGCTGCCGTACAAACATTTGGAGGAAGAGCTGACGGACTCGCCCGTACCGGTGGGAGTGCACTAGCATAATGGCCGTCGTTACGATTCCTGGCGGGGGTCAGGTCGACCAGCTCTACGCCGAGACTCGCGAGCTGCGGCTCAACGGGTTTCTGCTCTTTCTCGTCAGCGATATCGTCCTGTTCTCGTCGTTCATCTTCGCATATCTCTATATGCGAAACAGCGGGCAGGGCTGGCCGCCGCCGGGCATTACGCGTCCGTCCATTTCGCTCTCGGCGCTCAACGCCGCGGTTCTCTTTGCATCCGGAGCGACGATGCACTACGCGCTCGAGAACTTCAAGCACGGAAAATTC
>JASHPC010000308.1 GCA_030038335.1 Vulcanimicrobiota bacterium | reverse complement strand
CGATGCACGGTTGTCGTCGTGCGATGTACGGTCGTTGTCGTGCGGTGTACGGTCGTCGCACGGTGCGTAGCAGCGGCGTGATAGGCTGGTGCGGCGCGGTGAACCGCGGCGGGGTGATACGCCGGCGCGGCACGATGGACCGCAGCGGGATGATATGCGGGCGCCGCGTGATACGACGGATGATACGCGGGCGCCGCATGGTACGACGGAGCGCGCGCTGGTGCCCTTGCGGGCGCCGCGTGCGCGGCGTGTGCCGGCGCGGGGTGACCTTGGTGATGCTGCTGCTGCTGGGACTGTGCCGGTGCCGTCAGGCTCGCGGCAGCCATCGCCAGCACGAGCGCGCTTGCCGCGACTCGCATGCTGAAAGCTCCTTTCTTGCTCTCCGGGCTGTCTTGCATAGTGAACATACCCGAGAAACGATTTCGACCGCTAGGCGGCGCTCGCTCGTCCAAATCCGTAGCGAAAGAGATCGTCGATATAGGCATAGAGGGCGGGGTCGACGTGGAGGAGACGCGATCGGGTCGCGCGGGGCCATGCGGATGCCGGGTCGTTGGCCTCGACGAACGCGCGCAAGGCCTCCGCGAAGTACTCGTCGAGTCCGGTTGCCGCGTAGGGCGTGATGAAGGCTCGCGCAGACGAAAAGCAACCGCGGATGACGGGATCGATTCCAGAACGATAGACGCCACCTCCGAGTACGCAGTCGAGTGCGTGTCCGAACTCGTGCGTTACCGTCATAGGACTACGCGATCGAACGTACACCGCGCGCTCTTCGACGACGAAGAGCCCAGCGGGCGGTGCGGGCCACGCGTCTACGTCGATGCCGAGACGAGCGAGCGCGTGGGAGAGTTCTCGATAACGAGCACCCTGCGGCAATGGCACGACGTTGACGCCTCCGTCGAGTGCAAATCGCAGCGCGTCGGATCCGAAGAGCGCAAGCGCGTCGACGATTTCACGCTCTGGCGCGCGAGAGCACGCTCCTGCAACGAGGCGTTCGGCAAGGCGGCGCGGTTCGAGTTCCATCGCGCACGATGATCGCGCCGCGCGATGGCGAGTGCGTCACGGCGGCGTGTTCGCCGGGTGAACGCGCCCGCGTGTTGAAGCCCCCGGCATGCTTGGTAGCGCAATCGGAAAGCACCACCACGAAAAGCATCAGGGCGGCATCGACTTCGTGCGCGACGTCGTCCTTGGGATGTCCGACGGCCTCACGGTACCGTTTGCCCTCGCTGCCGGAATCTCGGGAGCGCTTGCAGCGTCGCACGTCGTCGTCACGGCTGGGGTCGCCGAGATCGCCGCTGGAGGCATCTCGATGGGCCTCGGCGGGTATCTCGCGGCACGGACGAACTACGACTTCTACGCGAGCGAAGAACGCCGCGAGCGCGAAGAAGTCAGGACGGTTCCCGACGTCGAGCGCGCCGAGATCGTCGAGATATTCGAACGATACGGACTGCAAGGCGATGCGCTCGATCGCGCGGTCGAGGCCGTCACGTCCGATCACGATCGCTGGATCGACTTCATGATGCGTTTCGAGCTGGGCTTGGAGAAGCCGATTCCTGGGCGCGACTTTCATTCTGCAATGACGATCGGCGGCTCGTACGTCGTCGGCGGGCTCGTACCGCTGGTGCCGTATATGGTGATTCCCGGGACGCACGGAGCATTTGAAGTCTCTGCCGTCGTCACCGGCATTGCGCTCCTACTCTTCGGTCTTTTCAAAGGACGTTTCACAGGCATCGTACCGTGGCGTTCAGCGTTTCAGACGCTCCTCGTCGGCGGTGTTGCGGCCGCTGCGGCCTTCGCGCTCGCGCGGCTGGTCTGGTAGAGAACGATGAGCGCGTACAAGGCTCCGCTGCGAGAGATGCAGTTCGTCCTGCGAGAGCTTGCAGGGCTCGACGAGATCGCAAAGCTACCCGGTTGCGAGGAGAGCGCGGGCGTTGCCGAATCGGTGCTCGAAGAAGCCGCCGCGTTCGCATCGGGCGTACTCGATCCGCTCAATCGAAGCGGCGATCTCGAAGGCTGCACGTGGAAAGACGGCAACGTTACGGTGCCTCGCGGCTTCAGAGAGGCGTACAAGAAGTTTGCGGAGGCGGGCTGGATAGGTCTTCCGGTTCCGCAGGAGTACGGCGGACAAGGGCTGCCGCAGTTGCTGCTCGGTCCGGTTCTCGAGATGTGGAACGCTGCAAACATCGGCTTTGCTAACGGACCGCTCCTCAATCAAGGCGCGATCGAGGCGATCGAGCTTACGGGTTCTGACGAACAGAAGCGCCGATACATTCCGAATCTCGTCTCCGGAACGTGGACCGGCACGATGTGCTTGACGGAGCCGCAGGCCGGCTCCGATCTCGCGCAAGTGCGTGCGAAAGCCGTTCCGGACGGCGATCGCTATCGCATCACCGGACAGAAGATTTTCATTACGTTCGGCGAGCACGACATGTCGGAGAACATCATTCATCTGGTGCTCGCGCGACTGCCTAACGCTCCCGAGGGAACGCGCGGAATCTCGCTGTTCATCGTTCCGAAGTTCTTGATCGGCAGCGACGGCGTCGCCGGAGAGCGCAACGACGTCTACTGCTCGGGGATCGAGCACAAACTCGGCATCAACGCCAATCCGACGTGCACGCTCAACTACGGTGAGAAAGGCACGGGCGCGCTCGGAGAGCTCGTCGGCGAAGCGAACAAAGGCCTCGAGAACATGTTCGTCATGATGAACGCCGCGCGCTTCTCGGTCGGCGTTCAAGCGATCGGACTCGCGGATCGCGCCTACCAGTCGGCGCTCGCATACGCAAAGGAGCGCGTACAAGGGCGTGACGTGAACCCGATGGCGAAAGACAAATCGCCCAAGCCGATCGTCGCGCATCCGGACGTGCGCCGGATGCTCGCGACGATGAAGGCGAGCATCGAGGCGATGCGCGCGCTCGCGCTCGTCACGGCAGCGTCGCTCGACGTCGCCGCGCGTCATCCCGACGAAAAGACGCGCAAGGAGCATCGAGCCTTCATCGAGTTGATGATTCCGATCGTGAAAGGGTGGTCGACGGAGACGTCGACCGAGATTTGCTCGACGGCGCTGCAGGTCTTCGGCGGCATGGGGTACGTGGAAGAGACGGGCATCGCGCAGCAGTATCGCGACGTGCGCATCACGCCGATTTACGAAGGCACGACGGGAATACAAGCGATGGATCTCGTCGGGCGCAAGCTCATCCGAGACATGGGCGCCACGGCTACGGCGGTCATCGGACGGATGAAGGCATTCGCCGGCGAGGCGACGTCGTCATCGGATGCGAGCGTCGGCGCAATCGGTGCGGCGCTCGACGCCGGCGTCGACGCGCTCGCGGGCGCGTCGCAGTGGATCGGAATGAACGCAATGAGTGACCTCGACAGAGCCTTCGCGTGCTCCGTTCCGTATCTGAAGCTCTGGGGCGTCGTCGCGGGCGGCTGGCAGACGGCACGCGCCGCAAAGATCTGCGCGGAGCGCCTCAGCGCCGGCGGCACGGATGCGCCGTTCTACGCCGCAAAGCTGGCGACGGCGCGCGTCTACGCTCACCACGTGCTCGCGCAAGCGTCGTGGTACGCACACCAGGTGACGCAAGGCGCAGGTGACGTGATGGCGCTCTCGCCGGAGCAGCTTTCGCTCGATCGCGAGCCTTCATGATCGCGACGGCCGACCGCGACGGCGTTCGCGTCGTAACGATCGACAATCCACCGGTCAACGCGCTTTCTTTTGCGCTCTGCGCCGAGCTGCTGCGCGTGCTCGAAGCGGCGAATGCCGACGCGAGCGTTCGCGGCGTCGTCGTCACCGGCGCGAACGGCATCTTTTCGGGAGGCGCCGACGTCAATGACTTCAACGGCGAGCCCGATCCTGGAGCGAAGACGATCCGTGACGTGATCGCGGCAATCGAGCGCAGCGCGAAG
>JASHPC010000307.1 GCA_030038335.1 Vulcanimicrobiota bacterium | reverse complement strand
CACGGCGACTCAAGTGGGCGCCCAACGTACGTCGGATTCGGCCTTTACCAAAAAGCGCCGATGCTCGGACGTCACGGCGTCGAAGACGATCCAGACGGCGAGACCTATTGGAAGGTAACGCACGGCATACGCTTCACGGGCATGCCATCGTTCGGAAAGACGCTCTCCGACAGGGAGCGATGGCAAGTGACGACGTTCCTCAAGCACATGGACGCGTTGCCGCCCGCACCTGACCGCGCGTGGCGCGCGCTACACGTCGCAGCCGTTCCTGCTTCGCTCATTCCACGCCGTCCGCCGGGAGCTCCGCGGCAGTAACGAACTCATCCGCGCCATTCGTCGAGTATGTTCTGCGCGATGGACGCTACTCGCTGCGCATCGGCAGCATCGTCGTATCCCAAAGCACCTTTCTGCTGCTCACGGCGATCGTCGTCGGAATCGGAGGCGGCTTTGGAGCCGTTGGTTTTCGGGCACTCATCGCTGCCGAGACGTACCTAGCATTTAGCGTCGTCGGAGCACACCTGGCGACGTTGGTCGGTGTTCTTGCCGTCATCGTGCAGCTCGCGCTCGGCGGAGCGCTCGCCGCCCTCATTGCAACCACATTTGCGCCAGAGGCGAAGGGGCATGGCGTGCCCGAGGTTATGGAAGCCGTTGCGCTACGCGGTGGAAGAATGCGCCCCCGCGTTATCGCGGTCAAGGCTCTCGTGTCGGCAACGTCGATCGGCTTTGGTGGAAGTTGCGGTCGCGAGGGACCGATCGTGCAGATCGGTTCCACGATCGGTTCCATCATCGGACGACTGACAAACGCGCCGGTCCCCATCGTTCGAACGCTCGTCGCGTGCGGCGCGGCGGCGGGAATCTCGGCAACGTTCAACGCGCCGATCGGAGGCGTCTTCTTCGCGGCCGAAGTCATTCTCGGCGAGTTTGCGCCCCGTTCGTTTGCGGCGATCGTCGTCGCATCCGTCGTTTCCGCGGTCGTCGGGCGCGCGTTTCTCGGAAACCATCCTTCATTCAGTGCAGCAGCGTTTTCTCTCGTCTCTCCGGCAGAACTAGGCCTCTACGCGATTCTCGGCATCATCGCCGCTCTATGGGCGGCCGGCTTCGTGCGCCTGCTCTATTTCTTCGAAGATCGATTCGAAGCGTTCCGAGTGTCCGCGTGGCTCAAAGGCGCGATCGGCTTCGGGCTCGTCGGCGTTATCGGCATCGCGTTTCCTGAGGTCTTCGGCGTCGGTTACGGCTCCGTACAGCAAGTTCTCAACGGTCACGTTGCGGCCGCGCACGCCTTGACACTGGCGGCACTCAAGCCGCTCGCAACGTCGCTAACGTTGGGTTCGGGAGGATCCGGCGGTATCTTTGCGCCGTCTCTCTACACCGGTGCGTTTCTCGGCGACGCGTACGGCCGCGTTCTGCATCAGCTCTTTCCAGCGTGGACGGCGCCTGCCGCAGCTTACGGTCTCGTAGGAATGGCTGCCGTCTTTGCGGCAGCCGCAGAAGCGCCGATTACTTCGATCATGATCGTCTTCGAGATGTCGGACGATTACCGCATCATACTTCCTCTGATGGTCTGCGTCGTCATCGCTACGCTGCTCGGGCGAAGGTTGCTCGGCGCGACTATCTACGAGATGAAGCTGCTCCGGCGGGGAATCGACTGGGCACGCGTGCGGCATCCTCGTCTGCTGAGCGGCGTTTACGTCGAAAGCATCATGCGCGATCCGCCTGTGACGGCCGCACCCGACGACACCCTCGCAGGAGTTGCGGCCCGGCTCGGATCGAGCGACGAGCTCGTCGTTCCGGTTTGCACTGAGAGTCGCTTCATGGGAGTAGTACGAACGTCGGAGCTCGCGCACTCGCTGAGCAGGGGTGAAGGGGACCGCAGCGTCGAGCAGCTTACGCATGCGCTCTCCGATCGACTCACGCCCCGTGATACCGTCGAACGCGCTGCAACGATCATGGCAAACGGCTCGGTTCCACTTCTGCCAATCGTCGATCCCGCCACGGACCGGCTTCTTGGCATCGTGACGCGGCGTGACGTGCTCGACGTGTACCGCAGCGCGCGAGAGAGTTAAGCTCTTAGCGTTTGAAGTCGTCCGCGGCAGTCGTGAACATCTTTGTCAGCTTCGTGTCGAACTTCTTGAGCGACGCAATGGTCGCGAGCGCGATGAGCGCGAGAAGTAACGCGTATTCGACGAGGCTGCCGCCCGCGTCATCGTTGAGAAGCCGTACGATCGTGAGTATCATAGCACTAGATTAAAATTCGGCGAGCGCCCGCTCGGATTTACTCTATTTACTCAACTTGAACACTCGTGCCGTGTCAAAGCGTAGGCACTGCGAGCGTGGGTATAAGCGGCAGCATGTGGTTTTTGATTGCAATCCTGCTCGGCGTCCTCATCGCAAAGGTCCTTTTGTAAGCCGCGAGAGGAAACGCGCGATGGAGCGCTCGCGCCTGTCGATCGCCGGCAGCGCGAGCCTTCGCGTGTACTCTTCGATGACGCGAGGGTGCACGTAGGCTTTTCTGCACACCGCAACCGTATTTCCCAACGCTCGGCCGCTCGCGCGAGCGCGCGAAGGCACTCGACCGCGCAGATCTGCGTTGACGTCGTCGGACCCAATTGCGTGAACGACTCCTTGCGCGTCTTCGTACGTAAAGAGCTCCTCTCCAGGTAGGTCCTAGCATCGCTTGAGACCTCGCGCAACTCGCGCGTCCTGCATCGTCACCGCGCACTCGCGTCCCGTCCTTCCGCGAAAGCGCACGCGGATCTCGACGAATCGCTGCGCGAAGCTTTGGGAGGGCGCGCGCGAAATCTGCGAGGCGATAGAACTTGGCTTCGTCGCGCGCCGGCGGAATGGCGCTTCGCGGGCCGCGCTTGCGTTGCCGTTGGTGAGCGGCGTGTTGCTCGACACGGACGTCTCATACCCCTCGTTCTTAGAACTTCGTCGGCGTCGGTGAGGGAAGCGGTAACGGCGACGGCACGGGTCCGAACTCTCTCGTAATGCGTCCGTTCACCGCGAAGAGGCCCCAGATGCCGTTGGAAGAGACCTCGAGGAGCGTGGCTCCGTTCGCTCCACTCCAGGTTTCAACGTCGCCCGATGCAAAGACCAGCGGTGTCCGTCCCTTGTCGGCGGTGCCGTAGACGACTTGATGCATCGTCGCGTCAACGAGATCGCCGGATTGCGCAACTGAGTCGATCGTCGTCTCGCAGCTCGTAAACGCGACGCCTTGAGCATCGAAGCTCTTGATGTTCGCTATCGACGTCGCGCGGGTCGTCGTCACTCCATTCTCGTGCGACACGTAACTCGGGCTCATCGTGTCTTGCAGGGCGTCGAAGTCTCGATGCACGAGGTCTGCGCACTGCGTATCGTATGCCGCCTGAAGACGCGCGCGGAGAGCGACGTCGTCCGCCCTCGCCAGCGCAACGATCACGGCCAAGGTGAAAAGCGTCGCCGCTATGCCGCGTATTCGGCCCATTGCGGTGGCTTTGACGAGCCTCGAACACCCTCCGCCTACGGCTGAAGGGACCGCGCCACGAGCCGCAAAGCGACGGCTATGCCGACTCTGCGTTCGTTCATCGCCGCAGGCGCATTTCTCTGTGCCTGCGTCGCCCCCGCATACGCCTCGCCGCTGCTGCTCCAGTCGCCGTCGATTAGCCGCACGGAGATCGCCTTCGTCTACGGAGGCGACATTTGGACAGTGCCGCGCGGAGGCGGCGACGCCCGCCGCCTCGTTACCGGTTACGGATTGGCGAGCGCGCCATTCTTCTCACCAGACGGCTCGACGATCGCGTTCAGCGCGAGTTACGACGGCAACGTGAACGTATTTACCGTACCAGCGATGGGAGGCGAGCCGAGACGGCTCACCTACCATCCGGGCGCAGACACGGTCATAGGGTGGACGCCTGACGGGAAGCACGTTCTCTTCATTTCGGGCCGAAATAGCCCGACCGACGCGCAGCAGGCATACGAGATCGCGTCCGACGGCGGCATCGCAACGATGCTGCCTCTCCCCGACGTCGCTGGCGGCTCGTACTCACCGGATCAAACGCACTTTGCGTACGTGCCGAATGGCCAGTGGGAGCCGTATTGGCAACGATATCGCGGCGGTCAGACGACTCCTATCTGGATTGCAAACATGGCCGATTC
>JASHPC010000306.1 GCA_030038335.1 Vulcanimicrobiota bacterium | reverse complement strand
GACTTTATTCGGACGAGGGGCCTCGGCTAGGCATCGTTGCCAACGCTTGGGCATCGCGTCGCGAGGCTCTCATTATGTGGCTAATTCGTTGGAACTGAGGCGATACTGCGCTGCGAGCAACGCGATCCGCTCGGCCGTCGCTCGACGCGGCTTGGCTATGCCCTTTGCGATATCGCGCCAGCGGCGCTCGGAGATGCCAATATCGTGCGCCGTGCTCTCCTGCGGAAACGTCGCCAGATACGCAATGTCCGCCTTAACGTCGCCACGCGGTGGCTCGAACTCAATCGTCTTGCGGCCCTCCAGGGAAGATGCCTCGTCCTGCTCTAGCCGATCTATCTCTTTGCCGATCCGCGAAAGACGAATGGAGCGCAACGTTAGCCGCCGCAGCACCCCAGTGGTTTTACGGTCCGCCGGGTAGCCGTTTGCATCGGCTGCCTTCGTCTCAGCATGGTTTCCATACTGCTCGATGTACTCGTCCATGCGCATGACGGGAACCATATCTGCATATCCGCCTGCACTCCAATCGAGATGCAGCGCTTCCGTGGGACGCTTGAAATCGATCCATACAAGGCGCTTCGACTTGCCTAGGTCCTGCTCGAAGGGTGCAATCGGCAGCACATCCCCCGAACCCGTCACAAGCGCGGGCGTCACTGTCTGCACGAATCCACCTGGCTTCACTTGCTGCTCGTATGAGCGGCGCTCGTTATACGTTTTCAGACGCTGCAAGATCGATGGTTGACTGATCGGAAACTTTCTGCGCAACGGAACGCTAAAATCGGTGATCGTCTTTGCCCGGCGTCGCTGACTGGCGTTAACGCCTTTCAGCTCCTTTACGAGAATCGCCAACCAGACGCGTCGCGCAAGCCTTGTCGTCGTTTCCTTAGAAGTACGTCCGATAATTGCACCGAGGCCGCTCTCTGACGCCTTCACGACCTCAAGACGATGACCCGGACGCCACCGGAAGAGCGCGTATCGCTTGGCGCTGATCGCCCAGCAGCGAAGATCGGGGATATCGCCGTGTTCGAATTTCAGCAAATCATCGACAGTGCGGTATGGATTGAGCGCATTGAACTTGTGGCGGATCGCGTCAACCTGGGCATGCGTCAAGCAGGGAAAGTCGCTCGGGCAGCCGGTGCCGCACACAATCGCGAGACTGTCCGTATCGCAGAAGGCAAACGTGCCCCCCGCCACCGTGACTTCATACTCTAGAAGCGCAAGCATCAGCCGCGCACCGCCCGTTATGAGGCTTGCGAGAATCGCATTCGAAAACGCGCCTGGGCGTTCGTCATGGATGTTTGCGCATTCGAAACTGATTTCACTGTAGACATGACCACGCGGCGGCTTCTCCAGGTTGTGCGGAGTAACGTTCACCTCGGCAAAAATGCCATAGGCGCTGTTCGCGGTGATCTTTAAGCCGTTCGCAAGATGACTTTCGCCGCCACTTGACTTGAGCCGCTGGCGTTCCTCGACGAGGGTTCGCAGGATGGGCTCCCTATTACTCAGCGGTACTTCGCCACGGAATGCGACTGTCTGCGGGCTTGCAGCACCCTTCGCGCCGATCCGCAGCGCCTCCACGAACTTGGGCTTTATGTCGCCGAGGAGCCCCGCGGCAACCACATCAGCGAGCGTGTACCAGCGCGTCTCCGACGCGTGCAGCGGCGTTACCGCAATCGTGAAATCCTTGCTTCTCTTCCGACGCACTCCCGATAGCGCTTCGGGAGGAATGAAGCGCGTCGGGAGAACTGCACCGTTTGGCCCGACGCGCACGAGACAGTTTAGCAGGGGCCACACGTGCGGGTCGTACAGTCGCTCGGGTGTCAGCATCGCTACTAAATGCTCCGCTTCGCGAACCGGCATGGCTTCCACGATAAGATCGCCACTCGCGAGGCTCTGCAAATCCTGTAAGATGAAGAGCGTTGGATACATTGACGTAAAGTCAACGACGGCCACTGGAACGTCGCGCTTGCGCACGCGCACCTCGGATCGGCCGCCGAAGTATGCTGCCATGCCATATCCGAGAAAGTGCCTACCGAACTCGGGTTGCCGTTGAAGCAGCGGCTGAAACCCCAGTTTCCGGAAGTACGCCTTCGTCATGCTTGCGCTAGAGTAGAGCTCGCCCATGTAGGCGCTATCCTGGGGCTTGTTCCGCTCGTTCTCAAACGTCGCGAACGGATGCCGCGCATACTCCTCTCGGACTTTGCGAAAAAGTGCCCAGGTCGCGCGCACGTCCTGGCGGCCGTACGTCAGAGTGCGCCGATTGACGCGACCGTACTCCTCGATCCCCATCTTGTGCGTATGCGTACCGAAGGCTTCGCAGGCGCTCTTCAGCGTGCGAGGCGTTCCCGTTAACGCTCGAACAAGCGTGCTCAGATCGAGAAACCGCCCCTTGAAGAATGGCCGCTCCCACTTGTGGAGCTTGCGCTTCGGAACGAAGGCGGCGAACGTCGCATGTCCTGAAGCCGCCTCGATGTGTAGGTCGTGAACGTGAATGCGGCGCGAGAGTTTTAGCCGGAACCTCCGCCTGTTCTTTCCGCGGCCGCAGCCTGCGTCAAGCGCCAAGCGTGGAAGGTCAAATAGCAGGTGATTGTAGCCAACGCAGAGCGTTCCAAGATCGTAGACCTCCGGAAAGAACATCTTTTCGATAAACTCTTCGCGACTTAAGACGGGCAGTCTGTTTCTTGCGGCGTACTCGTTGATTGCGAGCATCGCATCCTGATCCAGCTTTTCTGCCGCGATGATGCCTTCCATGGCGAGTTTATCCCGCGCGTAGATGCGAAAAAAGCCGAAGAGGAGACGCTGCGAGTGATCCGTCGTGGTCTCAGTGTCAAAGACGAGAACACGGTCCCCGTAGCGTTGCGGCCGCCATGGCGGATCGCGCTTATGCCTTCCCCTGGGTCGATCTGGCTCGACCCAGGCGCGAATCGCTGTCTCTACCACAATCACCGTGGCACCTCAGCGTTAATCGCCTTGTCATAACCTGGGCCAAGGATGCTTGTGAAGTGCTCGTTTGCTGCAAGGTTCCACAGCGCCCATGCTATGAGCGCCGCCGCGGCGAGACCAAAGAAAGCCGTTCGAGCGGCTTCACTGGGGTCGTCACTCGATGCCGCAACATAGAGCCCGAGTACAACAGCCAGGCCAAACTCGAATGCGGCCTGCAGGACGAGCGCTGATCGCTCGGGATCGCGCAGTCGCAGTGATGCCCAGGGCGCATCTTCGGCCTCGTCTGATTTGATCGCATGGCAGTTCAGGCACAATGGCTCGATGAAGCTGCTATTTGCCTCGCCTGCGAGATGGTCGCATTCGAGCGTGCGGAGATCGCTTTCGTTGCACGCGACGCACGCGGGAGTCCGATATCCCGCGGCTTGGAAAGCAGCGAGTCTCTGATCAAGCGCTTCTGTCGTCCACCGACGGCGCTTGGCGTCGCAGTTTCGGCACCGGAGCATGCTGCGCTCATCCGGTCGCAGGAGGCATCGGCAGTCCGTCATGCCGCAGTAAATGCAGAATGGCTGTTCCGTCTTGAGGCGTAGGAGCTTGTTCGTTATGCGCGCCTGACGCCGAATTTCGCGTGAATAATTATCCATCACTCGTCCCCCGAGTCATAGATATCGAGGAAATAGATAGCTCCCGCGCGCGCTAGGCGGTTAATTGTACGAAGATCGGTAACGAACTCGTATACCTCTCCCTCGCTTCGAACTGATCGCCCCCGAAACGGCGTCAGGGCTCTTGCATTGCCATAATTGACGTATTCGCGAACTGCATTCGCGTGGCGCGCGAGCCTCTTGGCGACCACGGAGTTTGCTGGGATCACGGACACCATGCCATGAGGCGTTAGCATCCACATTGGAAGCCGCGGCAGTCGATCCGTCGGCTTGACTTTACAAGAGCCAGGCTCTAAGGCCTCCGACGCGTATTTGCGGATGCTGGAAAGCGTCGTACCGCTCATTTTGGCGGCGTTAGAGAGCGACATATCTCGGTTTCTGCGTGCGAGAGCTATCGCGTCGAGAACTCTCCTGTACGCCTCGCTACGCGCGTATGATGGTGTTCCTGAAGGTCGGGATGATTTGGGCATGTTCCGCACTCCTTTCCGACGCGAGATTCAGCAGCGAACTCGCCTAAGGACTGACAACTTCGCGCGGAGTGACGGGGGCTGCCGTCGAATATACCAAAGTGGATGATGGCATAATGGGCATCAGCGTGGCTGATGCAATCGCCGAGCTTTCAGTCGAAGGCTTCGAGCTTAGTCCTGACAGATGGCAGCGGCTGAAGACTCCCTACGGAATCGCAATGACTGGCAAAGCATGTATCAGCGAACGGGGGATGTGCGACCTTCGTTTTGTGCTGCGCGTTGAGAAAGCGTTCTCGCTGGAGAGGGATCATGACGGGCTCGCCTTCGAACTCGCCTGCCTTGGCTACCATACAGTTCCGCTACCACGTGTTCACGTATCCGGCTGCAAGCGCGTCGCCTTGATGCAGTCTGCGTTTGACCGTGAACTGCATCGCCGGAATGACTGGTCTGGCCCAGGATTCCATCCGAGACGCATCCCGCATCTCGCGAAACAGCTAGCACATTCCGTGATTCCCAGGTCCGTCATAAAGCGATCGCCCCGCATGGGTGCTCTACACACAGCGCTGGCTCATCTTTTCTGCATTCTTCTCGATGCAGCATACAACAACACAAGCATTACGGAGCGCTCTATTTTAGGCGTCGCTCTGGATGCTGGGCTACACGAAGGCGACGTGATGCCTTTGCTACCTGTCGCGGCAAATCTGCTTAATATGGCGCGCCCTTACTTTCTCATCGACGGACAGAACAGGTTTCCGAAAAACATGCTGACTGAGCCATCTGCGGAAGTGATTCAATCCACGTTATCGATCATGCGACAATTTGGGCCGCTCATTACGCGTATCACCGCGGCCTTAGGCGTGACACTCACCGTAGACGTAGGTCTCTATCCAGAGGCGAATTTGCGCTTCGAGAGTGCTGACAGTGCGCTGACGATGCACTACCTGAACACTTGGGTCTATGCTTTGGCTTACGACACCTTGACGACCCCCGTAGCATTAGCAAGGCTGCGCGGATTCGTCGCAGATGATACTGACGAACTCGATTCGGCGCTTTCAAGTATTACATCGATACGGGATACGACTGCTCGCCTTGTGGCAGGTTATCGAGGCGGCGACGAGCGTATTCCAAACGGAGGGCATAGTGTCTGACATCCTTGTGGTCGAAGGATACAATGCATCGCTCAACGTTGATCGAGGTCATCTCGTAATACGCGACGGGTTTCCGGCCGAGGGCAAAGCGCGCGAGACGCGACTTGCACGCGGTCGATGCGGCGTGAAGCGCATTGTCATTCGAGCGCCGGGAGGAGTCCTCTCGATGCCCGCCATCGACTGGTGTGCGCGGAAGGGAATCGCACTCTCTTTCGTTGCCTCGGATAGCACGCTTCTGAACTGTATGGTGCCCGATGCCCCGCATGATGGTCCGGTAAAACGCGCCCAAGCCGTGAGCGGCACAACGGATGAAGCGCTGGCCCTCGCGCGGTATCTGCTCGGCCGCAAGATGGATTCGCAGGCGCACACGATAGCACAGGATTTTCCGGCGCTTCACATTGGCAATGCAACAGCGCGTAACGCTGCGATAAAGCAAATTGCGAGTTGCAAGGCTTCTCTTGCGAACGGGAAAACACTCGATGATTTTCTCGTGCTCGAAGGGAACGCGGCACAGGCGTACTGGGACCTTCTCACGGCAACGCCCTTGCCATGGCGTGAGTGGGCGTATAAGCGCATTCCCGCGCATTGGGCAGCAGTCTCGCCGCGAGCCGGTGGGAGGCGTGGCCGGGTGCGCGATGCCACCGATCCGTTCAATGCAATTCTGAATTACGCGTACACGTTACTTGAGGTTGAAACGCGAGTCGCTTGCGAGGCCATAGGTCTCGATCCCGATCTAGGGCTTCTTCACACCGATGCTCGACTGCGAGAATCGTTCATCTTCGACTTACTGGAGCCGCTGCGAGCGAAGGCCGACGTCTGGGCGTTGGAATTGCTTCATAAGGAGAAACTGCACCCAGCATGGTTCCATGAACTGCGCGATGGGATCGTGCGGCTCGACCCCGATCTCACAGAGCTTCTTAGTAGAAGGCTGATGCCTGGCTTCGCAAAGGCGGCGCTTGAACTTGCGAACGACTATGCGAAGCAGTTGCGACGGATCGCGGTTCCCCTGAAGCTCTTTCGCACCGCGCCGAAGCCAATCTCGCAGCGGCGCGAGACGTGGGCGCAAACCACGTGCGCATACTGCAAGGAGTCGTTGCCGCGCAAAGGATTGAAGTTCTGCGGGCGGCAGTGCTACTTGCGTTACAGCGTGGAGGTCGCGAAGCCGATTGAGAAGGCTCGGGCACGACTCTCGGAAATGCGGGCAGCGGGGCTTAACCCCGGCCATGGCGGCGAGGCGGCGAAGAAGCGTGGCGCGAAGCTGGCCGAAAGCAACCGGCACCGAAGCCTTGGACTCTCGCCAGATGAAATGCGAGCGAGAAGGGCTGCTCACAGGCGTCGATATCGGGGCGCTAAATAGAAGAGATTAATCCGGGCCTCTTAATCTGGATCGTCATTACAAGAGCCCAGCTAGTTCCCCGAGGAGACTATTGATGGTCAGGCCACACCGCACATCGTATACGGCGCTAGACTTTATGCAGTTTAAAGCCTCTCAAGCACTGGACATAACACCCAAATTCCAGCGGCGCGGTGTTTGGAAGAACCCCGCGCGCTCGAACCTAATTGAGACTTTGATTCTAGGATTACCAATTCCAGCCATATACTTGCGCCTTCGGCAAAATGAGGCGAAGACAAAGACACTCCGCGAAGTTGTCGACGGGCAACAAAGGATAAGCGCCGTCCTAGACTTTGTCGCTGGAGACTATAAGCTTAGTAAGGTCGTGGGCGAGGCCTATCGCGGAAAACGTTACGATGATCTCACTGAGGCCGACCAAGACGCAATCCGCAGTTACCCTTTCAGCTGTGAGATTTTACAGGGCGTTTCCGACGCCGATGTTCTAAACATATTTGCTCGCGTCAACATTAATGCAATAAAGCTAAACGCGCAGGAGCTGAGGAATGGGAACTATTTCGGCTTCTTTAAGCAGACGTGCTACTCGTTGGCGCTGGAACATATTGAATACTGGCGACGGAATCACATTGCATCTGAGACAAATATCGCACGCATGCAGGAAGTAGAATTGACGAGCGAATTGATCATCGCCATGATGGCGGGCATGCAAGATAAGAAGAAAAGTATAGACAACTTTTATCGCGACTTTGATGAGTCGTTTCCGCAGGGTCCGA
>JASHPC010000305.1 GCA_030038335.1 Vulcanimicrobiota bacterium | reverse complement strand
GAAGACGAGCGCGTTCTCGAGCGTTCCGCCGAGCGCGAGACCGCGGGAACGCAGCGTCTCGACCTCACGCAGAAAGCCGAACGTTCGCGCGGGAGCGATCTCGGCGCGATAGTTTTCCGGATCGATGACGACGTCAATGTACTGCACGCCGACAGGCGTCGGGAAATCAACGATGAAACGGATGCGCAGCGAGTCGCTCGGAAGCAAAATCAGCGCGCGATCGCGATCGCGAATCTCGAATGGTTCGTCGAGGCTGAACGATACGCGGGCAGCGTTTTGCTCTTCGATGCCGGCGGAGAACATCGCATCGGAAAACGCCTGCGCGCTTCCGTCGACGACTGGAACTTCCGGACCGTCTACCGCGATCTCTGCGTTCGCGACACCGATTCCGAGCAGCGCGGAGAGCACGTGCTCGACGGTGGAAATTGTCGTTCCGCCAGTCCCGAGAACCGTTGCGCGCGACGTGTCGACGACGTACTCGGCGGTGGCGGGTACGCGTACGCCGCCTGCGACGAACTGGATCCCGAAATCTACGGGAGCAGGCCGGATTTCAACGGCGCTGCGCGCACCCGTGTGCAAGCCGACGCCGTCAAAGCGCACGACGTCTTTCAGCGTTCTCTGCTTCACTTATTCGGTCGACCGGCCGCGCTCCCGCTCCAGTGCCTCCACACGAGCGACGAGCTTTGGCAACCTTCGCAGCATGACCTCCGTCTTGAGGTGCTCGCGATGCTCGCGTCCCGGCATTCCCGAGAGAACGAGACCGTCGGGAACGTCTCCCCACACGCCCGTTTGACCGGCAATCGTGACGCCGTTACCGACGGTGATATGGCCCTTGAAACCGACTTGTCCGCCAACTTTCACGTTGTCGCCGACGACGGTCGATCCAGCGAGACCTGTAAGAGCTGCAAAGACGCAGTGGCGTCCTATTCGACAGTTGTGCCCAACCTGAACGAGATTGTCGATCTTCGTTCCGTCTCCGATGCTCGTGCTGCCGATCTGCGCTCGATCGACGCAGCTGTTCGCTCCGATTTCGACGTCGTCTCCGAGCACGACGTTTCCGGTCTGGGGAATTCGTTGCAGGCGGTTCTCTGCGAACGCCCATCCGAAGCCCTCGCTTCCAATCGTGCTCCCTGCATGCAGCACGACGCGCTTTCCAATCACGCATCCGTCGAGTACGCGCGCGTGCGGATGCAGCCACGCTTCGTCACCGAGCGTCACGCCGCTGCCGACGTACGCGCCGGGACCGAGAACGCACCCGTCGCCGAGAATGCTTTCCTTCCCAACGTATGCATGCGCGTCGAGATAGACGTCCGCTCCGATCCGCGCGGAGTCGTCGACGACGGCCGTCGGATGGCGAAACGGCCCGCGCGGACGCGGCGCTTGCACCATAGAGAGCACGGAGGCGAGCGCGGCGCGCACGTTGTCCACAACGATGAGACTCTTCTCGCCGCTCGCTTTGGCTGCCATCTCGCGGCTCGTCAAAACGGCCGCGGCGCCGCTTTTCAGCGCCGCCGCAAGATAGTGTTCGTCCGTCGCAAAGGTGAGCGCACCTTCGTTCGCGTCGTCAACGCTCGCGATCCGAAGCAGCGGCGTGCTCGCGTCGCCAACGACGCTCCCGCCGACGCGCTTCGCGAGCTCGCCGACGTTCCCGAGCATCGTCCCTACGTTGGCGACGGAGCAGGCGTCACCGTCTCCGTGATGTTCAATATCTTCTCGACGTCCGTCGTGATGTCGACGCCGCCGTATCCGACGCCCTGGCGGGTCAAGACGAGCTTGAGGCCGCGCGACTGCGCGACTTGACGAGCGGCATTTTGCACTTCGTCTTCGAGCTGCGCATTGATCTTCGCAAAGCGCGCCTGGAGTTGCGTGGCCTGCGCTTGTTTTTGGGCGTTGCTCGCGTGACTCTGGAGAATCGTTTGCTCCTGCATCATCAGTTGCGCCTGATATCCTTGATACTGCGTCCAGTTGCTGACGATGCGCTGCACGTCGACGAGACCGACTGGACTCGACGAAGCGCAGCCCGCGAGCGCGGTTGCGAGAAGGGCGATGAGAAGAACGGCTTGTTTAGTCACTCGTGTTCGCTTTCGATGTCGGTGATGAGGTCGTTGGTCATGTCGTAGCCGCCCGGCGCGGCCGTCACGTCTGCAAAGACGACGCGAAATCCCTTGGTCTGCGCGAGACGACGCGCATCGTCTTCGACGTGCTGCACGATTTGCTGGTACAGCGCCTGCCGGCGCTGTTGAAGAATCGCCGTCTCCTGCTGCGTCGCTGCCGCCGCTTCCGCGTCGGCCCCGTGGAGCGTCGCGTACTGCGCTTCGAGCGCGTCGCTCGTCACCATGTAGTCGGCGATGACGCTCTGCACGTCGGACTGATACTGCTGCTGAATCTGCTGTGCGATCTTCGCGATCTGGGCGCGCGTCGCGGGACTCACGTTCGCGAGCGTCTGTGGTCCCCGGAGGCTGCTGCGCAACTGCGCGCCGACCGTGTTTTGGCGGCTCACGAGCTTTGCGCGCGTGTCGCCGTTTATCTTTGCGAGCTGGACCCGAATGGCGGCGTTCGTTTCCAACGCCACCTGCGTGCGGTACGCGCTGTACTCCTTCTGGTCGGAGGCGCGCTGGGCAGCGAGTGCCGCCTGCTCGCGGCTGGTCATCGCGTCGAGCTGCCCCTGCAGTCTCTTGCGCGTCTCGGCGTCGAGCGCGAGCATCGAGAGACGCGTCTGGATCGCGAGCCGCTGCGCCGCATCCTGCTGCGACAGTTTAAGCGAGAGATTCGTCTCGCGTTGCTCTTCCTGAAGCTCCTTGGCTTGCAGCTTCTGAGTCGCCTGCGCTTGTAGTTGTCTGACGATAGATCGCGCGGCGCTATTGCTCTGCGCGACGACGCTCTGCTGGTATGCGCTGAAGTCCTTGCCCGCCTGCTGCTGAGCCGCGCGCACC
This sequence comes from Vulcanimicrobiota bacterium, assembly GCA_030038335.1. Classification (GTDB taxonomy): domain Bacteria; phylum Vulcanimicrobiota; class Vulcanimicrobiia; order Vulcanimicrobiales; family Vulcanimicrobiaceae; genus Tyrphobacter. The sequence continues at coordinate 2,449 of JASHPC010000305.1, read as the reverse complement.
TGCGCAGCGCTGACGTTGCCTAAGGCGGCCGCGATGTCGGTGCTTTTCACGCCGGCGGCTGCGAGCGCCGCCGAAACCGCGGCACGCTCTCGCATCGCGTACTCGCGACGCTTCGAGTCGATGATGCGTTGCGTGCGCGACCTCGCTGCCGCTATCTGCACGCGCAGCTGCGCGCTCTGCTGTGCAACGTCGGCCGCATTGCGCGGAACTCGCGAGCTCACGCCGACCAGCGACACCATGGCGATGGCATCGTCCATCTTTGAAAGCTGAGGAAAGAGCGGGTCGTGCTTGATCACGTCGTCGAGCCGCACGTACGCGAGCGCGCGAGCGCTCGGCGAACTCGCGCCGAAGCTGCCGCACCCGGAGAGCGACGCACCGAGAGCGCAGAACGCGAGCACGGCCGCAACCCTACTTACTGAGTGCATTCTGGACATCGGTCGTGATGTCCGTACCGCCGTAGAGAATATCCGCGTGGTCGATGATCAACACGAGGCCTCTGCGTTGCGCGATCTGGGCGGTGACCGCTTGCGTGTGATCGACCACCGGCTTGAGAATGCGGTTCTGCTCGGCATCCATCGCCGCGTTATAGGCCGCTGCGATCTGCTGCTGCTTTTGCTGATTGTTACCGGCGCTCTTCAACTGCTGCGCGAAGAACGTGCGCTGCTGCTCCGCGTACTGCGACATTTGCGCGCTCGCAGCTTTCACTTGCGGAGAGTCCTCGAGCGCGGTCTGGTCGACGAACCCGATCTCCGACGGAGGCGGCGCCGTGCCGATCGGCAGAATCGTCTGCGAGCTCTGCAGCAATCGCGTAACCTGCTGCGTGATGTCCTGCCCGCCATAAATGATGATGCGCTTGTCGACGACGACGGAGAGCCCGCGCGTCGACGCAACGGAAGCGATGGCGAGCTGCACGCGCAAGAACGCTGGGCCTGCGAGCTGTCGCTGCTCGTTGTTCAATTGCGTGTTGAACTGCTGCGTGACGCGTTGGCGGTCTGCAGGCGAATGCGTCGCCCGCATCGCTGCAGCGTATTTAGCGTCCATCTGCGCCTTGTATGCCGCCATCTGGCGGCTGACGCTCACGAACGCAGGGAGAGCGGCGATCGCGCTTTGATCGACGAAACCGATGTCCGTGAGGTCCTTGCCAGTTGCAGCCGGAGCGACCGCGGTCATGAGCGCCGCGGTTACGAGAATTGTCGGGAACAGTCGTCTCTTCATAGTGTTCTGTTACTTATTCTTTCGCTGGGTGAGTTCCCGAGGCGAGCCCGCCGGACCCGCCTTCGGTCGTTAGAAGCTTTGGCCGATGCCGAAGCTCGTATGGAATCCGTTGTAGCCTCGCGCGAAGTCGACGCGCACCGTGTGCAGACCGAGCTGTGGAACGTCGAATCGCAAGCCGACGCCCACGTCGCCGAAGTACGTCCAGTTCCCCGGATAGCTCGTAATGCGGTTTGTGTACGGATCGAGAATCGGCTGAGCGCCACGAATGCGGTAGTCGAGCTCGTCACCGAACACGGCGACTGAGAGCTGTCCGCTGGAGAGCAGCGGCTGCCGAATTTCGATCTGTCCGAGCATCGCATCGGTGCCGTAAAACACCTCGTTGTACCCACGCATTTGCTGGTCGGAGAACGTGAACAGCGAGCTCGGCGGGATGACGCCGGTCGACGTGTCGCCCTGGAAATGCAACCCAAGCGTCGCTTGCTTGAGAATCGGGAAGAATCGAGCTATGTCGAGCGTCGACTGCGTGAACGAGAAGCTCGATCCGACGGCCGGCGCCGAATATGTCTCGTTGAACGAGGCGTTGATACCGGTTCTCGGATTGTATGGATCGTCGGTCGTCACCGTGCGCGCACCGAACTGCATCATGTTGAGGCGGTACGGCAGTCCCGTGTTCACGTTCGCGATCGAACTGGCGGCGATGCCGAAGGAACCATTGTACGTTTCGAGACTCGAGTTTAGCGGGTTGGGCGTCGGGCCTACGAAAATGTTCGGCTGGTACGACTCGAAGTAATACGGAGACGGAACCGTCGTATCGTATTTGATGACTTCGGTCGTCGCGCCGCCCGTCAATATCGTGTAGTCGCTCAAACGACGGCCGACTTGGGCTTGAATGCCGTTGGAATCGGAGATGCTCGTGGCGACGGCGTCCGTGACCTCGGCCGCCGTCGAGCTCGCGTAGAGCGTTACCGGAATCGGCACCGGCGTTCCGCCGACCGACGGAACGGGTTTGATCGTGTTCGAACCCGTGTCTTCGTAAATCGGATAATAGTATGTCGTGCCGCTCGAGAAGATGCTTCCCGTCAAGCTCCACTTCTGCGACTGCGGCGTGTTGCCGAGATAGGGAATCGATCCCTGGATCTGCGCCAAGTGCGTGCGCGCGCCGCCTTCGAACTGAATCGAGACTCCGTTACCGGTCCCTTGAAGATTGTTGTCCGACAAGCCCAGCGTGCCATAG
>JASHPC010000304.1 GCA_030038335.1 Vulcanimicrobiota bacterium | reverse complement strand
ACTCCGGGAAATGATCCCATGTATCCGAGCGACGTATGGGAAGATACGGCGACGCATCTGCCCTCGAAAATCATCTTGAAGGACACGGCGAGCGACATGACGATAACGCTCGATTATGGCGTGCTCGACGATCGCTGGGTCATTACGCACGGCACGTTCAGCGCGACGGAGCATGCGCTTTTCATGACGTTTCTCGTAACGGCGAACGTCGCGTACGAGGATATGCGCTTCCCATCTCTGCCGCCTTCCGAAGCGGCGTTGCTTCCCGCCCCTTCGCCCTCACCCACAACGTCGGCGACGCCGTAATCGTGGCTGCCGGCGCGCTCGAGTCGTTCGGCTACAAGCAAGAGCTCAAGCGTTCCCTCACGCTGCCCGCCCTTCTCATTTACGGGCTCGTCTTCATCGTGCCGATCGCGCCGGTCGCGGTGTTCGGCTTCGTCTTCAACCTCAGCCGTGGAATGGCTCCGCTCGTCTACGCGGTCGGACTCGTCGCGATGCTCTTCACCGCGCTCAGCTACATGGCGATGGTGCAAGAGTTTCCGGTTGCAGGCTCCGTGTACAGTTACGCATCGCGCAGCCTCGGGTCGGTCGCGGGTTTTTTCGTCGGTTGGGCCATCCTACTCGACTATCTCCTGATCCCGACCGGCACGTACGTTGCCTGCGCGATTGCGATGCATTCGGTGCTGCCGTCGATTCCACAACCGGTATGGATCATTGGACTCCTGGTGATCGCGACCGTCGTCAACGTGTTCGGCATCGAGGCAACTGCCCGCATGAACTTCGTTCTGCTCGCGATTCAGCTGTGCATCGTCGCCATTTTCGTCGCTGTCGCGATCACGGCGCTCGCACACCACGTCGACGGAGCGCATCTCTCGATTACGCCTTTCTACAACCCCTCTGCGATGTCGCCGGGAGTCATCTTCGGCGCCTTGTCCCTTGCCGCATTGAGCTTTCTCGGGTTCGATGCGATCTCGACGCTTTCCGAAGAAGCGAAACGGGGCGCGCGTGACGTGGCGCGTGCGACGATGCTCGCGCTTTGCCTTTCGGCGGTTCTCTTCTTCCTTCAGACGTATCTCGCGTCTCTCTTCGTGCTAGGCCGCTCGTCCTTCGCACCCGGCGATCCGACGAACGCAGCTTTCTACGGGATTGCTTCGTCGATAGGAGGTTATTGGCTCGAGTTTCTTCTCGCCGTTCCCGCCGTCGTGCTCGGAGGTCTCGCCTCTGCAATCACGGCGCAGGCCGCGACGGCGCGGCTGCTCTACGGGATGGCACGTGACGGAAAGCTTCCGCGCCTGCTCGCGCACGTGAGCGAGAAGCACAAGGTGCCAGAGCGCCCCGTCTATCTCGTTGCGATCGTCACGCTCGTCTTGGGTCTTCTTTTGGCCCAACAGTTTCAGCTCTTGGCAACGATGGTAAGCTTCGGCGCGCTCGTGGGGTTTCTCGTTTTGCACGCGTCGGTCATCGCGCACTTCACGTGGCGTCTGCGAAGCCGCAACTGGTTGCGTCACCTCGTCGCGCCGGCGATTGGATTCTGCATCATCGGCTACATTCTGTGGAACGCGCAGGAGAACGCGAAGGTGGTCGGGTGCTGTTGGTTGGCCGCTGGGCTCGTGCTGTACGTGGTTCTAAAGCTCATGGGGCGTTCGACCGCGTTACCCGTCGACTAGCGTCGTTGCACCTGGACGTCGCCGAACGTGGTGGAGAGATCGGCGATCGCAGGTCCCGCGCCGAACGAGGTGAGGCCGTCGACGTCGCCGGCAACGGTGTGGCCGTGCACGGTGCCGTGGAAGTCGTCGGGAACCGTGAGCCGCACGTCGCCGAAGGTCGTGTGCAGCGTCACCGTGCCACCTTTCCACGCGTCGGCTAGCGACGTCGTAACATCGCCCTGATGGCTCGTCGCGGTGACGTTCGCGAGCGCTTCGCGGACTCTGACGTCTCCGTTCGTCGTCTCTACTCGCGTTTCAGATGCCGGAGCATCGACCGCGACGTCGCCGTTGACAGTCTTTATCGAGAGCGCCAGCGATCGCGGATAGACGATCGTATAGTCGACTTCGCAGAAGTCAAACGAGAAGGCGCGCGTCGGACACGTCGAGCCTATCATGACGTCGCTGCCGTTACGCACGGCAACGACGTGCGCCGCCTCCAACGAGTTCAGATCGTGCATACGAATTCGGGCTTGAACCGAGATCGTCTCTCCTGCCGCGGCGCGCATTTCCACGTCGCCGTTGACGTCGTGAAGGACGAGACGCGTTGCATGCCCGGCCGGTACCGACGCCGTCGAAAGGCGATAATACTGCGGCGAGCCCACGCATCCGGTGAGCATCACGACGGCAGCTGCAGCTGCTGACCCTGCAAGTCGCATACCCTTCATACTTCTCTTCAGGCGGTGATGTTTCGCCCCTCGCGATGACAGCACGATTCCTGGCGGAGAGGGAGGGATTCGAACCCTCGAGAGGCTCATCACCTCTGCCCGCTTTCGAGGCGGGTGCCATCAACCGCTCGACCACCTCTCCGCGCGCGAGATACAGCGCGCGCGGTCGCCGCTCCTTCGCGCTTAGCGCTTTGCGCGAAAGAAGCGTTGCAACTGCTCCGAGGCTTCGGCTTCGAGAACGCCGGACATCACCTCGAGACGATGATTCGTCTTCGGTGATTGCAAGATGTCAAACGCGCCGCCGTCAGCGCCGCCCTTCGGATCGCGCGCGGCGTACACGACTCGTCTGATTCTCGCGGCGAGCATCGCACCCGCGCACATGACGCACGGCTCCTTCGTCACGTAGAGCGTCGCGTCGCTCAAACGCCACGCGCCAGCACGCTTCGACGCCTCACGGATAACGAGCATCTCCGCGTGCGCGGTGGCGTCACGCTGCGCCTCTTTTTCGTTCATCGCTTCCAGAACCATACCGCCGCACACAAGCACCGCACCGACGGGCACGTCGCCCGCTTCTGCGGCGCGCTTTGCAAGCACGAGTGCACGGCGCATATACTCTTCGTCGTTTGCGTTCATGACAGGACGGTTCAGCGGAGCATGGCGCGCCCGAGACGATTCGAACGTCCGACCTTCCCCTTCGGAGGGGGATGCTCTATCCAGTTGAGCTACGGGCGCACGCGCTCTAACGCTGAACGTCCGGCGGCGAACCCGGAGTCGGAATGTGCTTGAACAGGTCGAGCTTATGGTCGA
>JASHPC010000303.1 GCA_030038335.1 Vulcanimicrobiota bacterium | reverse complement strand
CTCGATTGCGCCAAGCGCCTCCGGTTTTTTGCGCATCCCTGCGGTATCGAGAAGACGAAACGTGCGCTCGCGCCTACGAAGAATCGTGTCGACGACGTCGCGCGTCGTTCCAGGAACGTCGGAGACGAGCGAGCGTTCCTCGCCAAGCAGCGCGTTGAGCAGCGAACTCTTTCCGACGTTCGGGCGCCCCACGATGGCAACAGCGAGCTGGTCGGCTTCGACCGGAGTCTCCGGTCGCTCCGGAAGCGCGTCGACGATACGGTCGAGCAGATCACCGGTTCCCTCACCGTGAATCGCCGAGACCGCGATCGGTTCACCGAAGCCAAGCGAAGCGAACTCGGCGTGCACGGAAGCGGCGGCGGCCGGCGATTCTGCTTTGTTCGCAACGAGAACGACGGGACGGCGCGTCGCGCGCAAGATGCGTGCGACGTCTTCGTCGAGCGAACGGCGTCCGGCGAGCGCGTCGACGGTGAAGAGAACGAGGTCCGCCTCCTGCGCGGCAGCTTCGGCTTGACGGCTCGTCGCAAATGCTATCTCACCCGCGGGGCGCTCGCGATCGGCATCCGGATCGATGCCTGCCGTATCGACGAGGGTGAAGGCGCGGCCGCGCCATTCCGCGAGTGCGTAAAGTCGGTCGCGTGTCACTCCGGCCGTCGCTTCCACGATCGCAAGGCGTTGGCCGACCAAGCGATTGAAGAGAGCGCTCTTCCCGACGTTCGGGCGGCCGACGATCGCGACGGTTGCCGGCTGGAGCACGGGGAGAACCGTTCTACGCCGGGAAAAGCAGTCCCTTAACCACCGACATGGCGCGCATTTACATCGAAACCTTTGGTTGTCAGATGAACGAAGCCGATTCGCAATACATTGCGGATCGCGCCGTCGCTGCCGGCTATGCGATGGCGCATCACCCGGAAGAGGCGAACGTCGTCGTGCTCAACACGTGCACCGTTCGCGACAACGCGGAGCGGCGCGCCTACGGCCGCATGCATCATTTCAAGTTGCTCAAGGAGCGCGATCCCGGCGTGCGCCTTATCGTGACTGGCTGTCTTGCGGAACAAGATCGCGACAGAATGCAGGGGCTCGCACCGCACGTCGATGCGGTCTTCGGAACGAAAGAGCTCGTCGCGCTCGGCGATCGCTTGGACGCGTGGCGAGCCGAGTACGACGATATCGCCGTCGTCGACGACGAGACGTTGGCCGGTGATGCTCTCCTCGTTCAGCCGTTCGGCGGAACCGCCGACGGGATCGCCGATGCCTTCTCGCACCTGCGCGCGTTCGTGACCGTGCAACGCGGGTGTTCCTACTATTGTACGTTCTGCATCGTGCCGCACGTCCGGGGGCGCTTCGATCATCGCCCGATGGCAGAGATCATCGAGGACGTACGTGCGCGAGTGGAGGCGGGTGCGCGGGAGGTGATGCTCGTCGGCCAGACTGTGAACGCGTGGCACGATGCCGTGACCGGCGCCAGATTCGGCGATCTCTGCGCGGCGTTGCCCGATCCCGAGCGCCTGACCTTCATCTCGCCGCACCCCAAGGATTTCACGGAAGGCATGCTCGCGCAACTGAGCCGTTTGCCGAATCTCAATCCGCGCATCCATCTTCCGTTACAGTCCGGAAGCGACGCGGTGCTGCGCAGAATGAATCGCAAGTACACACGCGCGGCCTTCGAGGAGCGGATTGTGTGGATTCGCAAGCATCTTCCAGCGTGGGCGATCACGACTGATATCATCGTCGGTTTTCCTGGAGAGAGTGAATCTGACTTCGAGCAGACGCTCGAGCTCGTTCGCGCCGGCATCTTCGCAAATGCCTTTACGTTCATGTACTCGCAACGGCGCGGGACGCCGGCGGCTCGCTGGGAACAAGTCCCGCAGGCCATCGTTGCCGAACGTTTCCGAAGGCTCGTCGAAGCGCAGAACGCGTCGACGCAAGCGTATCACGCGCGCAAGGTCGGTGGAGTTGCGCGCTGCCTGCTTGCCGGAACGTCAAAGAAAGATCCCGCGAAGCTTGTCTCAAAGTCGGGTGACAACGTAACCGTCATTGCACCGAAGCCTCCGGATTACGTCGACGAGGCGTACGCGAGAACGCCGTGGCTCGACGTCGCGGTCGACGCCGCGCACTTGTGGGGGTGCATGGGTCGCGTCGTACGCAAGGCGGCCTTGGTGAACGACTTGGGACGCGCGGTTGTGCCGCCGGCAATCGATTTGATCGCGGGATGAGGCGCGCGGCGTGAGCCAAGCGCGCAAATATCCACCGATGCTCGAGCAGTACTTCGGGATGAAGGCAAAGCATCCCGAGGCAATTCTCCTGTCGCGCGTCGGCGATTTCTACGAGGCGTACGGCGAAGACGCGGAGACCGTTGCGCGGGCGTTGCAGATCGCGCTTACCAGCAAAGAAGCCGGAGGCGGGAAACGCGTCGCCATGGCGGGCGTTCCGCATCACGCGCTCGCACAATATCTGGCAAGACTCGTGCAACAGCGCTTCGTCGTGGCGCTTGCAGACCAACTCGAAGCGCCGCAGCCGAACAAGCTCGTCGCGCGTGACGTAACGCGCATCGTCACGCCGGGAACGCTCGTCGAGGATCAGTTTCTCGACGGCAAGCTCAACAACTATCTCTGTGCGATCGCGGTCGTTGACGAGACGTTCGCCCTCGCGTACGCGGACCTCTCGACGGGATACTGTGCGGCGACGACGTTTTCGGGAGAGAACGCGTATGAAGAAGCCGTGGCGGAGTTGACGAGAGTTGCTCCAGCGGAAGTCATCGTCGATCTGCCGGCGGAGCTGCGCGCGACCATCGCATTTGCCGTGGAGGATCTCGGCGCGCGCCTCGCGCCATCGGTGATTGGCGTTGTCGAAAGTCGCGAGCGTCGCGCATACGACGGCTTCTCGTTCGACGAATCGCTCGCCGTGCACCGTGCGGTCGATGCGCTCGGCGCCTTCGTCCGGCGCACGGCGCTGTGCGGCCCCGCGCTCTCGCTCGAGCCGCAACTCTATCGCTCGCGCGCGTTTCTCGCGCTCGATCCGCCGACGCGCAAACACTTGGAGCTCACGAAGGCACTGAGTGAGAATGGGCGCGCGACGCTTCTCGCGACGCTCGACCGTTGCGAGACGGCGATGGGCTCGCGCACGCTCGCGCGCTGGATCGTCGCGCCGTTGCTCGATCCGGCGCGCATTGCCGAGCGGCAAGACGCCGTCGCGGTGCTGCTCGACGAGCACACGCGACGTACGAGTCTCCGCGAGCTGCTTCGCGGCTGCTTCGACCTCGAGCGCATCGCGCAGCGCGTGCGCTTCCGCCGCGCGACGCCGCGCGATCTCGCTTCGCTGCGCAGGACGCTCGAGATCTTCGGTCCGTTACGAGACGCGATGCCCGCCGCGCTTCCAGAGCGGCTCTCGCAGCTTGCGGGATTCGAGGCGCTTCTCGCCGATCTGCGCTCGGTGCTCGCCGACGAGCCGCCCGTCCACGTTACGTCGGGCGGCGTCATTCGTCCGCAGGCCGACGCAGAGCTCTCGGAGTGCATCGAGCTGCGCACGAACGCGAGAGCGAGGCTTTCGGAGCTGGAGGAGAGGGAACGGGCCCGCACCGGCATCAAGACGCTCAAAGTCAAGTACGCGAGCCCTTTCGGTTACGCGATTGAAGTGAGCCGCGCGTATGCCGAGGCGCTGCCGCCTGAATACGTGCGCAAGCAGACGTTGACGAATGGCGAGCGTTACGTCACTCCAGAGCTCAAAGAGCTCGAGCTTGCCATTGCGACGGCGCAGTCGCGCCAAGAGCGGCTCGAACAGCGAATGTACGAAGCGTTATGCGAGCGCGTCGCCGAGAGGACCGACGCGTTGCTCGGCGCCGCGCGCGCGATTGCCGAGGTTGACGTGCTCTGCGCGCTCGCGCAGGCAGCGGCCGAGCGCGGATACGTGCGTCCCGCATTTCATGCCGACAGCACGATCGACATAGAAGAAGGGCGCCATCCGGTGATGGAGTCCGTGCTTCACGCGAACTTCGTTCCGAACGACGCACGCCTGGCAGCCGGCGAGCATCGCTTCATTCTTCTCACCGGGCCGAACATGGGTGGCAAGTCGACGTACCTCCGTCAAACCGGGTTGCTCGTCATCATGGCGCAGATCGGCTCCTTCGTCCCGGCAAAGTCGATGGAGCTCGGAATCGTCGACCGAATATTTACGCGCATCGGCGCCGGCGACGATCTTGCCGCCGGCCATTCGACGTTTTACATGGAGATGACGGAAGCGGCGAACATCTTGCGGCGGAGCACGCGGCGGTCGCTCCTTCTCATCGACGAAGTTGGCCGCGGCACGGGAACGATCGACGGCTTGGCGATCGCGGAGGCGATCTGCGAGTATCTGCTCGGACTCGACGAGCAGGCGCCGATGGTTCTCTTCGCCACGCACTTTCACGAGTTGTGCTCGCTCGCCGAACACTGGCCGCTCGTCGCGAACTACCACATCACCGCCGTTGAGAACACGGCGCGCGACGGCGCTCCGGTGTTCTCGCATCGCGTGCAGCCCGGGAGCTCGTCTCGCTCGTTCGGCATCGAGGTCGCTCGCATGGCGGGACTTCCCGACGCGGTCATCGAGCGCGCGCGCGAGATCGCCGACGTGCTTTCGGGGAATGCCGACGTCGAGGCGAACGTTCCACTGAAGAAGCGTCTCAAAAAGACCACCGCTTCGGAGGCACAGTTGTCGTTGCTGCAACGCGATGGCTGAGATACGCCTGCTCGATCCCGTCACGATCGGTCAGATCGCGGCGGGCGAGGTCATCGAGCGTCCAGCGTCCGTCGTCAAAGAGCTCGTTGAGAACGCCGTCGACGCCGGCGCGCGGCGTGTGACGGTAAGCATCGAGCGCGGCGGTCTCGATCTCATCGAGATCGTCGACGACGGAAACGGCATTGCTCCGGACCAGCTTGCGCTCGCGCTGCGTCGACATGCGACGAGCAAGCTCGCCGGAGCGAGCGACCTCTTCGCGATTGCGACGCTCGGATTTCGCGGCGAAGGGCTTGCGTCGATCGCGGCAGTCGCCGACGTCGACGTCGCGTCGTGCACGAGCGATGCATCGATCGGCGCGCGTGTCGCCGCACACGGCGTCGAGATCTCGGCGGTGGAACCGTTTGCAGCTCCCACCGGAACGCGCGTTCGCGTGACGAACCTCTTCGCCGAACTCCCGGTACGGCGCGAGTTTCTCCGTTCGGCGACGGCGGAGTTCGGCCGTATCTCGGCACTGCTCTCGACCTTCGCGCTCGGCTATCCGTCGCTAACATTTACGCTGCGGCACGACGGCAAGGATTCGTGGATCATGCCTGCGACGAGCGACGAGCGCGAGCGACTCGCGATGGTCTTCGGGAGCAGAGCGGCAGGCGCGCTCATTCCACTCGCACCCACCGATCGCACGCTCGGCGGCGAGCTGCGCGGTTTCATCAGCGCGCCCGGGAACGATCGACCCGACCGGCGCATGCAACTGCTCTTCGTGAACGGGCGCTCCGTGCGCGGTACGCAGCTCGCAGCGGCGTGGACGGGTGGATACTCGACGTTCGCGATGATTGGACGGCAGCCGTACGGCGTGCTCTTTCTCGATCTTCCGCCCGGCAGCGTCGATGCAAACGTGCATCCAACGAAGAGCGAGATTCGCTTTCGTTACGGGCAGCAAGTGCTCGATGCCACGCGACGCACGATCGCGACCACGCTGCAGCAGCATGCATCGGCGCGGCTTCAGGAGCATCTCGGTCATGACTCCGCGTTCTCGCCGCTGACCAGCGACGGCGGCAGCGCAACCGAAGCGTCGCTTTTCGACGACGAGGCCGCTGCAAGCGACACGGAGCATCCGCGTCTGCGCGTCCTCGGACAGCTCGATCGCACGTATATCCTTGCGAGTGACGGTGACGAACTTCTGCTCGTGGACCAGCATGCTGCGCACGAACGAATCGCCTACGAATCGATCGTCGCGCGCGCGTCAAACGGTGCGCCGTGCGAACCGCTTCTCGTTCCGAGCGTGCTCGAGCTCGACGCTGAGCAGACCGAGGCGCTCTCTCGTGCACTATCCGTGCTGGCCGAAGGCGGGCTCGAGATCGAGCCATTCGGAGAGCGAAGTTTCCGCATCGTTGCAACGCCGGCGGGATACGGTGCTCGCGCGTTCGACGTGAATGGATTTCTCGACGATCTTACGAGCGAGGCAAAGCAGCGCGACGTCCGCGAGCGCGTGTGGGCATCGCTGGCATGTCACTCGGTCGTCGTCGCCGGCGAGCGACTGGAAAGCGACGAGATGACGACGCTCGTCAAGCGGTTGCAGGAGTGCCGAAATCCGATGCACTGTCCGCACGGAAGACCGACGATGGTGCGGCTCACTTCTGCTGAGATCGCGCGTCTTTTCAAGCGGTAGAGACCCTATGGAGGGAGTGCTGCTGCTCGGAGGGGCGACCGCGTCGGGGAAAAGCGACGCTGCGATTGTGCTCGCGACAGCGTTCGACGCAGAGATCGTCGGGGCAGATTCGAGGCAGATATATCGCGACATGCCGATCGGAACTGCTGCGCCTACAGACGAGCAGCGCGCGCGCGTGCCGCATCATCTCGTCGGCTTCCTCGATCCCTACGAGCGATACTCGGCTGCACGGTACGTGCTCGATGCGCTGCGGGCACTCGAGGACATAGGTTCCCGCGGCAAACGCGCGATCGTGTCCGGCGGCACCGGGTTCTATCTGAGGGCGCTGCGCGGAGGCGTCGCTCTCGCTCCCGCGTACGACGAGAGCCTTCGCGAGCGTCTCGCGCGAGAAGCTCAGGTGCATCCGGCAGACGTCTTGCACGCTTGGCTCACGGCGCTCGACGCGGAGAGAGCTGCAGCGGTTCATCCTTCCGACCGGTATCGCGTCGTGCGTGCTCTGGAAGTATCTCTTGCTTCTACGAAGGCGACGGATCGCATAGGCGACCTGCCGAGTCTCGCAGCACGAGGGATTCGTTACGCATACGTGACGCTTGACGTTCCACTCGCGGAGATCGATGAACGCATCGAACGCCGCGTTCGGACGATGCTCGAACACGGCTTCGTGGAGGAAGCCGAGCGCATCGGTACGCGTGCCGCCGCATCGAGTGCCGTTGGGTATCCGCTCGCGATTGCATGGACGCGTGGATGGTCGACGCGCGACGAGTTGGCGGCTAGGCTTGCGCGCGAGACGCGCCGCTACGCTCGCAGGCAGCGCACGTGGTTCCGTGGCGAGCCCAACGTTCGCCCTGTAGCCGCAGCGGATCTCGCCGGCTTTGCAAGAGAAACGCTCGGCTGGCGGTAAGGTTTCTCACGTGGGGATGGATCCGATTCACTTCGTGAAGATGCACGGCGCACGCAACGATTTCATCGTTCTCGACCGCCGCCAATCGCCTATAGAGGACGCACCCGGGCTCGCGCGCAGGCTCTGCGAGCGTAGGTCCGGCATTGGCGCGGATGGCTTGCTCGTCGTCGACTCCTCGCGTGTCGCGCAGGCTGCGATGCGCATCTTCAACGCAGACGGCAGCGAGGCGGAGATGTGCGGCAACGGCATACGTTGCGTCGCGCGATACCTCGACGAACGCGGCGAGGGGGCCGCGCTCGGTATCGAGACGCTTGCGGGCGTCATTCAGACGCGCGTCGTGGAGCGTGAGCCAGCGTTTCGCGTTCGCGTGACGCTCGGCGTGCCGACGTACGCGCGCCTCGACGAAAGCCTTGCGCGCGACGCGCATTTCGTGCTCATGGGAAATCCGCACGTCGTGTTGCTGCGCTCCTCGATCGACGAAAGCGAGCTCGTCGCGACTGCGCTCGCATTGCAAGGGTCGAGTGCGCTTCCCGCCGGCGGGAACGTGCACGTCGCAGTTGTCGAGGGTGAGAACGCGATGCGTGCTGCGCACTGGGAGCGCGGCGTTGGGACGACGCAGGCGTGCGGCACGGGTGCGGTATCGTGCGCAGTCACGGCGATCGTGCTCGGCCTCGCACGCTCGCCGGTCCTCGTGCGCGTTCCCGGAGGCGTCATTACGGTGGAATGGGATGGAAGCGGCGCCGCGCACATGACCGGGCCGGCCGAGCGCATTTTCGAGACCGACATCGCGATATGACCGTCGGCCTCGCGTACTGCGATCGTCGCGGACGCATCTACTTCGACAGCGAAACGATACCGCTCGCCGACGGCGGCGCCGTACGCGAAGCGTTCGCGAACGAACTGATACGGGCACCAGAAGGAGCCGTTCCGATGATTCTTCCGCAACGCGTGCCGCGCGTTCGCGGCTCGATCGCGTCCGGACGGTTCGCCGTTGCCGTAGCGCTACCGGCGGGATACACGCGGCTACTCGTTCCCGCCTACGAGACGAAGCCGGGTGCGCCCGCGCTGCCGCTCTTCGGGTACACGTTCGCATGCGTCGCTGGCGACGCTCTCTACGTCGCTGCGATGCGAACGGACGAAAGCGAGGACTGGACGCCACGCGCATTTGCGCCGGGCGAACTCGAATCGCTGCTCGGTCGCCGTTTGTCCGAAGATCCGGAGAACCGCGTTCTCGCGCAGGTCGCGCGCTGCTCTCGCGAGTACGGCTGCTTTACGGCGCAGAACGTCTTCCTCGAACGAGGGGAAGCCGCGCTTCCCGTCTCACCTCGCTGCAACGCGCGTTGCATCGGTTGCATCTCCGAACAGGAGCCGGAGGCGGGAGTGCCTTCGCCGCAAGAACGCATTGCATACGAAATTTCAGCGCAGGAGCTCGCGCGTATTGCTTT
>JASHPC010000004.1 GCA_030038335.1 Vulcanimicrobiota bacterium | reverse complement strand
TCGGAAGATCCGAGAGATCTCCGACCGCGATTTCCTTGTTAGGAACGAGCGAACGATACTCGCCGGCTCCACCCGCGACATGCAGCGTTCCGCTCTGATTCTTGAAGAGGACCCACGACGGTATTCCGAGCGCCTCTGCGAGAAAGCGCATCGTTCTGGTTGCAGCCTCTTCGTATCCCGCTGGCAACGTGACGTCTTTCTGCTCGTCGGCGGCCGGCGGCGTCACCGGCTCGCTCGGCGCGGGTGGCGTTACTTCTACGTGGACGGGAGCCTCAACCGCTTCCGTCGGCACTGTCGGCGCCGCCGGCACGAAGACCGGCGTGCCAATGCGATCGTTCGGCTCGACGCGCTGACTCTGAAACTTCCAAAACATCATGAAGGGTGTGATTCCCGCTGAGAGATTGAGGTGGTCGGTAGGATGGCGGCGGCAGACGCGCCGCTACGCGTTGACCGTGAAACGTTCGAGAGCGCCGAGCAACGCATCATGCTGCGCCGACTTCTCGAGATGAAGCAAACGCGTCGACGAACCGGCGTGCAGATCGCTCGGAGCGGATCGCGCGTAGATGCAGAGCCCAAGCTCCGGCATTGTGTCGACAAGAAACTGCAGCCCCTGCCGCGCGGCGATATCCATCGAGTCTCCGTCGAGAAAGAGCATCTCGGGGCGGGAGCGGACGACGTCGAGCGGATCCAGGGCATTCTGGACGCGCACGATCGAGCACCCGGACTCCTGCAACAGTTCCAGGAGGCTGGGGACGAATATTTGCTGCGGCTCCACCACGTAGGTTCTCACGTACCCCTTCAGCGTACGGTGCGCCAAGCACGGGCCACAGTGGCTTAGGGCCCTGCGCAAGGGACCTGAAGGTCATCATCGCGGTGTTCACCCTAGACGAGGCCCATTCGGATCGCATAGACGACGGCTTGCGCCCTCGCGGAGATGTTGAGTTTCGACAGGATGCGGCTCACGTGGTTCTTGACGGTTTTCTCGGAAAGACAGAGGCGTACCCCGATCTCTTTGTTCGAAAGTCCCTGCGCGATGAGCCGAACGACCTCGCCTTCGCGCTCCGAAAGCTCGTCGTTTGCATATCGCCCGTCCGACTGGAGTTTCTTCCTCAGAAGGGATCCCGCCACGCGGGGATCGACGTAACTATCGCCTCCGGCAACGGTCTTGACGGCGCGGATGAGCTCGCTCGGCGACACGTCCTTCGCGAGATAGGCGTCAGCACCGGCGGCAACGCACCGTTGCATGATCTCCGGCCGAAGCTGCGTCGAGAGCACGCACACGCGGGCTTTTCCGAAGACTTGCCTGCAGCGCGCGATCTCCTCTCCGTAGTCGATCGAAGGCCCGTTCAAGTCGAGGACGACGAGGTCAGCGGCAACTCTCGGAGGCGCTGCGGGATCGACGCGAGGCAGGTCGCCAAGCACTTCGAAGGTGGGCTCGGCTGCCAGAAGCTGGCAGAGTGCTTTTCCGAAGAGTGCTTGCTCTTCGATGATGAAGATGCGCGTCTTAGTGGTGGTCAACGCCATGCATTTTTCTCCGGCCAGAAGGCCTAGGTTCGATTAGGTACGTTGTCGCTCTCATTGGGTTATAGCAAGCGCTCAGCGCATCAGATACTCTCCGAATGCAGGGAAAAACACCCGGAACGCGCGCTGCGAAGGTACCGGAAGCATCTTCGGACCCGCAATCTTTACGAAGTCTTTCCCGGAGGGCGTCGGCCCGACGGCTACCGTCGGCAAACCATCCGTTAAGATGAAGAGCGATGGGCCGGGACATATGAACCGCGGCAGTGCCGCGCGCGATATCATTGCGTCGCTCCGATGCGTGTCTATTCATTTTCCGCAGGGACGCCGGTTGCAAGCTGTGATCGACGCTTACGCAACGCTCGTCCCGGCAGATGCATGGGCATTTTCGTACCGGCGAAAGGACGCCGTCGTTGGCGAGTTCCTTTCCGGCGATCCCCACGTCGTTCCAGAGCGTTTGGGGATGGTGCGCGCTGAAATTGCCGCGCGGCGCTTCTCGCCACCGCTCGCGGCGGTCGCTCCGCCGGCAACACGGACGGAACCGTATCGCCATGGGCTCACGGTCCACCTCGAAGATAAACGTGGCGGCGAAGGTGCGCTCTTGCTGTTGCGCGATGCGCACAGCGGCGAGTTCATGATCGACGATCGCTTCGTCCTCACCGAGGCTCGTACTGAAGTGCTTCGTGCTATCGACACGCAAGCGCACTTCGAAGGCGAGCTCACCGACCTCGAGCGCGCGCGTTCTCGCAGCGCACCGGGCCTCGTGCTTCTTGACGAGAGTCTCGCCGTCGAGTACGTCAGCAAGCCCCAGCGCCTGCGCCGCATCGATCGGTGGAGCTGCGCCGGCGGACGACTTCCAGTTGCAATCGAGCGCAGCGTGCGCGAACTTACCGCGGGCTGGCGCGATCCAGCGCAGCGTGCGGAAGCGGCCTTCATGCCCTCGGCCGAGCTCATCGTACGCGTCGTTCCCGTCGAACGCGGGCGCTGTTATGCGATCGCGCTGATTCTCGAGCCCTACGAAAGCCGCTCGCTTCTTGCCGACGCCGTTCGACGCTTCCGTCTGACGAATCGAGAGCTTGAAGTCATCGCGTTGCTGTTTTCGGGCCTTGGAACGCCTGCGATCGCACGGCGTCTCTCCATCAGTGATACGACGGTCACCGATCACGTGAAACGCCTGCTCGCGAAGACGAGTTCTGCTAACCGAACCGAAATGGCTGCGACGCTCCTCGGCTGGCGCGGGGCAACGAGACTCGACGACGCCTGACGCGCTACGCCGACTGCTGTGGTTCGTACCGCTGTGACGTTGCATAGTACGCGAGGTGTTCGTTCGCGGTCTTCGCGCGGTTGAGTACATATCCGACGAGACTTCCCGTTCCCGCACGCGAGAGACGGTCGAGCGCGCGCGCGAGCTGACTCGTGCGCGTGTGTCCCGCGGAGACCATGAGAAAGGATGCGTCGACGCTGCGCGCGACTTCGAGGGCGTCGTGCACCGGACCGAGGGCCGACGTATCGACAACGATGTTCGCGTAACGCCGTCCAGCCGAGGCGAGCAGACGCCGTAGGCGCGCGGGTTCCAGCGCGGAGACCGGATCACGCACGCGTTTGCCGGCTGGGAGAACGTCGACCTCAGGATGCTCCGTGTGCGCTATCGCGCGATCGAGTGCGTGACCGCCTTCGAGCACGTCGCCAAGTCCTGGAGCGTCAGGGACGTTCAATAATCGGTGAATCGAAGGGTGCCGAAGATCGGCGTCGACGAGCAGCACGGGTCCGTGTCGATCGGCAAGCTTGAGCGCGAGGTTCACGGCCATCGTCGAACGCCCGTCACCCTGCGAAGGGCTGAGCACCGCGATCGTCCGCGGCGGCTTTGCGCACGCAAATCGCACGGCGTCGAGTACTTCGTCGTAGGCCGCTTCCACGCGAAGTTGCCGTGACGACTCTTCACCATTAGGCGGAAGTCCGCCGGAGATGTCATCGACGCGACCCAGCGACGGCAGATCCGACAGCGTTTCAACGTCTTGTTCGTCGGAGATTCGGCTGTCGACGAGATCGAGCGCGAGCACGATGAGGAACGCTGCGGCCAGAGAGAGCAGCGCGACGGCGATCAGAGCGAGCTTGAGGCTCGGCGTCGATACGGCGTTTTGTGCTGACGCTGGCTGCGTTACCGTGAGATCGCTGAGCGCAGTCGACTTTGCGACGGTGAGTTCGTCGTATTTCTGCAGCATCGCGTAGTACGCATCCTGGGCGAGCTTTGCACGCCGCTGCAGGACCGAGAGCTGCGCGGTCGTTGCCGGCAGCTGCTTGATGGACGGCAGCATCGCGCGGCGCTGCGCCTCCATGGTTTTCACGGCTGCGGCGTCGGCTTGGCCTTGCGCCTGAAGCTGCGCGGCTTGCTGGCGCAACTGCACCGCGACGGCATTTGACTCGGCCATGTTCGTCTGCGGCACCGTCTGCGGAAGCGCGGCTATGCGGTTCTTGAGATCCGCGATGCGGTGACGCAACTGCACCATAACGGGATGACGATCCGTGAAGCGCGCGGCATCGTCCGCAAGTTGAACCTCTGCGTCGCTGAGCTGTTCGCGTAGTTGCTCGACGACGGGATTCGAAGCGGTCGTTATCTGTCCGGGAATCATCGAGGGCGTTTGCGCGAGCTCGCCTTGGATAGCGGTGAGTTGCGCTTGCGATTGGCGTCTATCGACTTCTGTCTGAGCGATCTTTTGATCCAGCGTGTCGAGCGAGGTTGCTGCGAGCGTTGCCTGCGTCGTCGCGTCCGTCAGGTGGTGCGCGGCCATGAAGCTCGCGGCCGCGACGTTTGTCTCGCGTACTTGCGCTTCGGCAACGGGCAGCTGCGACGCGATGAACCCGATGCCGGCGTCGGCCTGTTGCGCGACGAGGTCCCGCTCGCGCTGCACGAAGGCAGATGCCATGTCGTTCGCGATTGCGGCAGCCGTGTCGCGATCGCTCCACGAAGCATGGAGGCTCAGCATCGGCGTGTCGTTGATGGGCGCAACGTGAACGCGCGAGAGCAGGCCCTCGGCGGTTACGTTGAGGTGGAGATCGTCGACCACACGCTGCGCGACCGGAGTCTCTTGGATCAACTCGGCGTACGTCTGCGTCGACTGCAAACCGGTTGCAATGACGAGCGCGTTGAGAATTGGCAGTGAGGTCTGCTGCTGGCCGTTCGAAGAATCGTCGTCGCTCAGATCGGTAGCATCGCGATTGGGGTTGCCTGCGATGAGCCGTACCTCGGCGGTGTAGCTGCGCGGCATCACGAGGACCGCGACCGCGCCGAAGACCGCGAGCGCGGCCGCCACGGCGAGGAAGAGGTTTCCGTACCGGCGGAACGGGCGAAGAAATCGTCCGACGTGCAGTTCACCGGAAGAGAGATCGCTCGAGGTTCGTCGTTCTAGCGTCAGGGAGCTCATGCAGTCTTTCTACCAGTGGAGAAGTGAACCGAGGAGATAGAGGAAGCCGGAGAAGATGTCCTCACCGGCGGTTCGGCCGATGGCCTCTGGAACGAAGATGACGTCACCGGGCTGCAGCGCGACGTCGTAACGCTCGTCGCCGCGCTCCAGCGCCGGATAGAGATCGACGCGGTACGTGCCGATCGTTCCGTTGGGGAAGTGGCGCGTCAACGCGATGTGATTGAGGTCGGAGTTCGCCTGACGGCTGTCGCCCGCGGCGGCGATTGCCATCGAGAGACGGTCGCCTTCGTGGAGCACCACGATGCCGGGTTTGTCCACGGCGCCGAGGACCTGCACGTTAAACGTCATGCGGCCTGGCACGTAGACGATCGCGCCCTGGTCGAGAGGCACGTCGAGCGATGCATCTCCGTGCTGCAGCAGATTTTCGAGCGAGATCGTCGCGACGTCTCCGCCTCCCGGCGTCGTGATGCGCGCGTCGGGATAGACGCCCGTCTCGACGTCTGCAACGCCACCTGCAGCTGCAATGGCATCGAGCAGACGCCCTTGCGAGCGCAACTCGTACTTCCCGGGATTCTTGACGTCGCCGAGGACGGTGACTTCGAGCGCGCCTTCCTTGACGACCGAAACGACGACGTGCGGGCTGCGCATGTATGGGCGAAGCTTTAGCGCGATGACGTGCGATGCTTGCGAAGGCGAAAGACCACCGATCGAAACCGTGCCGGCGAGCGGGAGATCGATCGTACCGTCGTCGAGCACCGTGAGATTCTGCACCAACGTCGGATCGTCGTCGATGTCGATCGCAATCTGATCGCCGCCCTGAATGTGATAGCCGGAGTCGAGCTCAAACGGCGATGCCGCCTCGCTCTCCTGGTCGACCTGCGCGCAAACGGGAGCGGGCGTTACCGTTGCGAGCGGCGGAAGAAGAAGCGCGGCAAGCGCGAGCGTTCCCAGTGCTCTCATGTTTCGACTGTAACCTTCGCTCGCGCGGCCTGCAGAGTTCGCGTGTGCCCCATGGTACCGGGACCACTGGTCACTCTGAAAGACGGATACGTGGACGCCGGTCCCAAACCGCCTGAGTCTTCAGACCTAGATCGCCGAGACCCGACGTGAGCGGTGCGAAGAGTAGCACCGCAAGGCCCAACCATATTGGGAGTTTCGACGCCTCTGCGTCGAGTCGCGGCGTCGCATAGCGAGGGTCGGAGCGCAGATACGCGCCCCAGTTCTGACTTGCGTCCGCGTTCGTGACGTGATATGCGTCGCTCGCGGGCACGGAGATTTGCGGAAGCGCGGCGCGTTCGAGGGCGAGAGGAAACGCGACGCACGCCGCTGCGATGGCGCAAGTGCCGGCGATGCGCGTGAGATGAAACGCTTCGTCATCACGTACTGCCGCCGTAACCGCGACGACGCCGCAGACGAGCGCGATTGTGTCGATTGCCAAGCGTCCGGAGAGTGCAACCGTAAACGGCATCGTGGCAATGGCCGCAACACCCGCGATGCCGGCCCACGCGATCCTTTCGCGCCCGCGCGAGATGCAGAGCAGCGCCGCCGGAAGTGCGGCAACGAAGTCGATTTCGTGAACGAACGTCCCCGCGAGCAGTGCGCCGGCGGCGGGAAAATACGCAATCGCTGCGTCGCCGAGGCGTCGCGACTCGATCTTGCCGGCTGCGATTCCAAGCGCGACCGCGACGAGATACGAGACGCCTCCTGCTGAAAGCGCGTACGAAGCAGGCGCTCCCGCGAGCGCGAGCACGTGGGACATCGAGAACTGATCGACCGTGAGCAGTTCCGCTCGCGCGTGCTCGGGCAAGACTGTCGTCAGATAGTGCAGCGCGCCGAGCGGCGTTACCGCGAGTGCACCTGCGGTTGCGAAGACGAGCGCGGCGCCGGCAAGCCAGAGCCGCGTGCCGGGGCGGAAGATGAAGAGGGAGAGCGCGACGGGAACGCCGACGTGCGGCTCTATGGTCGCGGCGGCGGCGCAGCAGGCTGCAACGGCGTCATCGTCTCTCAGAAGAGCGAGGCCGCAGAGCGCGACGGCAAGAGCGAGCACGGGAGGAAGCTGTCCGAATACCGCAGACGAAAGGCCCGCGCAGAGAAGGAGCGCGCACCCTATGCCGCCGCTCGGGAAACGGGTTACGCGCGCAAGCGTCAACGCAAGCCCGATGCAGCACGACGCGAGTGCGATACTCGCGATCCACGCCGCCGCTTTGTACGGGAGCTCGGCCAGGAACGCGAAGAGCGCAAGAGCGTAGGGCGGAAGAGGAGCCGGCGTGACGTACGCGCGTGGGAGATCGGAGCCATGAGGAAGCGCGTGCTCGCACGAGCGCAACGGCTCGAGTGCGTACGGACTCGCGTGGGCGATGAGCGCCTTCCCGGCACAGTAAAACGCAGGGAAATCGTTTCCCGCG
This sequence comes from Vulcanimicrobiota bacterium, assembly GCA_030038335.1. GTDB lineage: Bacteria > Vulcanimicrobiota > Vulcanimicrobiia > Vulcanimicrobiales > Vulcanimicrobiaceae > Tyrphobacter. The sequence continues at coordinate 1,036 of JASHPC010000004.1, read as the reverse complement.
ATGGGGACACCGTATTCGCGAACGATCCCCACGACGTGCTGCAGAAAAACGGCTGCGACCACCGTCCACAGCAGCGCCGAGAGAGTCGCGCGTCGCGATGCGTTCATGGGCGCATTGTAAAGAGTGGGGTCCTATGCATGCGAGCGACCATCGACGCGCTCGCGCGGAACCGGAAGACCCTATGGAACTAGGTCTTCTTACACCCATTGTCGCGGTCGCCGCTATGCTTCTCGCTGCGTTGCGGCCTCGCGGAACGCGTGAGTGGATGTGGGCCTCGGCCGGCGCGGTGCTTCTCATCGCGCTCCGCACCGAGCCATCCTCCGCGGCCGCCGTGGCGATCGCCGCGCAGTGGAACGTGCTGCTCTTCATTCTCGGCTTGATGGTGCTCGCCGTCGTTGCCGAGGAGAGCGGCGCGCTCGCGATCGTCGCGCGCTATGCGCTGCGATGCGGCGGCGGTTCCGTTCGCATCTTGTTCGTTATGCTTTTCCTTGCCGGCACGGTGTTGACGCTCCTGTTGTCAAACGACGCGACCGCCATCGTCTTCACACCAATCGTCTACGAAACCGTGCGCCGCCGGGTCGCAGACGTCATGCCGTTTCTTCTTGGATGCACGTTCGTCGCGAACGTTGCGTCGATGGGACTCCCGTTCGCCAATCCGGCGAACGTCATCGTCCTCGAACGTCCGGACATTGCTTCCTACGTCGCGCATCTTGCCGTCCCTCAGATCGCGTCGATCGCGATCTTGCTCGGCGTGCTCTTACTCGTCTTCCGTAAGCGCTTGCGTGGCCGTTACGATGAAGGCGTAGAAGAAGAAGTGCCTCAGACGTACGCGCACCGGACGCTCGCAGTGCTGGGTGGCGTCGTGCTCGCGTACGCCGGAGCGCTCGTGCTGCACGTTCCTTTGGGGCCAGTGGCAGTCTCCGGCGCGCTCGTCGCAAGTGCCGTGGCACGCGTTCGCCTCGAGCGCGTTGCAGGCGCGATCACTTGGAGCACGTTCGTGTTGCTCGCCGCCCTCTTCGTTCTCGTCGATGCGCTC
>JASHPC010000302.1 GCA_030038335.1 Vulcanimicrobiota bacterium | reverse complement strand
GCGCATCGTCGCGGTGCGCACTGGGCCCGTCTCTCCCAACACCGACGGCGATATCCATAGCACGACGTCGGTGGCGCTCACGCAAGGCTCGCTCTTCGTTTCCGTCGGGTCGTCGTGCAACAAGTGCGTCGAAGTGGATCCTACGCGTGCCGTCGTCTTGCAGACGACGCCGAACGGCGGAGCGGTTTCGACGCGCGCGAAGCACATACGCAATGCGATCGCCCTAGCAATTGATCCGCTGAGCGGACATCTTTGGGTCGCAGGTGCGGGCCAGGACACGCTTCCATTTGGGCATCCGTACGAGTTCGCAGACGATCTTTCCGCGCGAGCGGGAACGGCTGACTACGGATGGCCCGATTGCGAAGAGAATCACGTTGCCTACGTGCACGGCGCGCATTGCTCCGGCGTCGTCGTCCCGCTCGTCGAAATACCAGCATACTCGACGATCATCGGTGCAACGTTCTATCCACTGAACCAGCGCGGCGCGCACGCCTTTCCGGCGCAGTATCGCGGCGGTCTCTTCCTCGCGGCGCACGGCTCATGGCATCGCACGACCGGCGGCAGCTACGCGGCTCTTCCGCAAATCGTTTTCGTGAGGATGAACGGGGATCGGCCGAGTCGGACGGTACGGTGGAGCAATCCAACCACGCAGTGGCGGACGTTCTTCGGCGGCTTCGTCGCGGGCGGCCTCGCTCGAATCGGGCGTCCTACGGGGATCGCGGTCGGGCCGAACGGCTCTCTCTTCGTCGCCGACGATCAGACGGGCAACATTTACCGCATCAGACCGGCACGATAGCCAGGAAGTGCGGCTGCGGCTAACCAAGTCCGACAGCCGATGCCGCGTGTTACTCTCTCGTACAGGCGGGATGACTCCGCTGCAATCGCGCGTTTGGTGTTCGAGCACCTGCGCTCTCGCTATGGCATCGACAACGTCTTCGTCGATATCGATTCGATCGAGTTTGGCGAGGATTACCGCGAGCGTATCTATCACGCTCTTCGCCGCACCGATTATCTCTTAGTCTTGATCGGGCCGAAGTGGCTCGGCCCCAGAGGGAAAGGCCGCCTTCGAATTCAAGACGCGAACGATCCGGTGCGCATCGAGGTAGAGCACGCATTAGAGATTGGCATCCGCGTCGTCCCCGTGTTGCTCGAACAGACACCGATGCCAACTCCGAGCGTTCTTCCTGAGTCGCTCGAGCGTCTCTCATATCTTAATGCTGCGGAAGTTTCGGTTGGGCGCGACTTCGATGGTCAAATGGACCGCTTGACGCGCTTCATCGATCGCACGTACCAGGAGGTCACGGAGCGTCGCACACGAGAGTTAGCGGAACAGACGCTACCGGAAGCACCTCCATCGGAAGCGCGTTCGGACCTTGTTCCAGAACAGGTGGTGGCGGCACCAGCTGTCGCGCCTCTGGTCGAACTCGCAGCGATGCAAACGAGTACGGAAACGGCCGGTGCCTCAGCGCAGAAGTCAATTAACTGGTACTCCATCGGATGGCGGCGAAGCTTTGACTTCACAGGACGCTCGCGGCGCAGGGAGTTTTGGTGGTTCACGCTCGTCAACGACGCGATCTTTGGGCTGCTGTTCCTTATGCTCGTATCCTCGGGTGCTAGCAATGGGCAAGGGACAGACTACACCGCCTCGTCCTTCGTCATTACGTTAATTACGCTATTCGGTATCGCGACGTGCGTCCCAGAAGTCGCCGTGTACATTCGAAGGCTGCACGACACGAATAGGAGCGGATGGTACCTCCTGCTCGGTCTAATTCCATTCGTCGGTGGCGTGATGCTACTCGTTCTCTGTTGCATCGACAGCGATCCAACGCCAAACCAGTACGGCCCGAGCCCGAAGTTGGCCAACGAGAACCGCACCCTCATTTCAGCATGACGAAAAACCCGCGGTGCGAGCCGCGGTTTTGTCTTATATCGAGCGGGTAGACTCGCGCTGCGCGGCGACGTTGAGCGGCGGCACGACGGCGCCTTCCGCTAGTGATTGATTGTTTGGATAGCGTCTCGCTAGCCTCGTGATCGTGCGGTCGCGCCGAACGCGATAGACCAAATACTCAGCGTCGGTAAGATACGGCAGGCCGGTGCGCCTTCGCAGCTCTCGCACAATCGGAAGGACGCGCGGCCAAAGCTCGGTCACTACACCGATATGTATGGCCATCATTTCCTCGTCGAGTATGCGTAGATTGAACAACCGCGATACCGTCTGCAACCACGTTATGAGTTTGCCAATCCTAGCGTCGAGTTGTGGATTGAGTAATGCGTCCAGAATGTTCGGATCGTTGAAGTTCGCATTACGCACGAAGGTACGCGCGTCGACCATTTCCTGCGTGTTCATGTCACGCATCGTTTGCAAATAGCACTCAAGCTGCGTCGCGAGCCGAAGATGCCGAATCTGCACGAGCGCCGCGATCGAGGCGACTAGCAATACGACCGCACTAGCAATGGAACCGATCGCGGCGAGAGCATCCCAGGTCATCTAAGCCCTCCGTTCTACGGAGTGGCTTCGCCTCGCAAAAGAGAAGAGCCCGCGTTGCCGCGGGCTCTCATTTATCTGGCACCGACCTACTTTCGAGAAGCCTTGCGGCTAAACTATCATCGGCGCTGGCGGGCTTAACTGCCGTGTTCGGGATGGGAACGGGTGTGACCCCGCCGCCATAGACGCCAGAAACTTGGATCCCCAACCGCG
>JASHPC010000301.1 GCA_030038335.1 Vulcanimicrobiota bacterium | reverse complement strand
AACGGAGGCCCGGGAAGCGCGACGATTTGGCTGCACATGGGATCGTTCGCGCCCGTGCGGGTCGTCATCACGAACGGCGGCATGACGCCGCCGGCGCCGTACAGGCTCGTTTCGAATCAGTACTCGCTGATCGACAAGAGCGATCTCGTCTTCGTCGATATGCCGGCGAGTGGTTACGGCCGGATATGGCCGGGTGCGGACGCAAAGAAGGTCTTCGGGAGCGACAACGATATCTCGATGTTCGCGCAGTTCATCGAGCGTTACCTGACGCGCTTCGGACGCTGGAACTCGCCGCACTTTCTCTTCGGCGAGTCGTATGGAACACCGCGCTCTGCGATGCTCGCGTATCGCCTCGAGCGGGACGGCGTCTCGGTGAACGGCGTCGTTCTGCAGTCGTCGATTCTCAATGAAGGCCTCGCGTCGTCACAAATCTACGGCGGTGGTGACACGACCGATTGGCAGTACGTCTTCGACCTTCCGTCGGAGGCGGCTGGCGCGTGGTACTACCACATGGTTCCGGGAGCGCCGAAGTCGCTTTCCGCATACATGCACGAGGCAGAGCACTTCGCGCTGACGACCTACCGCAACGCGCTTCTCGCTGGTTCTAATCTGACGCCGCAGCAGTTCGACGCGATCGCCGACGAGATCCACCACTATACGGGTCTCTCGGCGCAGTACGTTCGCAACTCGAATCTGCGCGTCTCCGGCGCGGCGTTTCTCGCGCAGTTGCGCCGCAACGAGGGACAGACCGAAGGCTTCTACGACTCCCGCTACCATCTTTACATGATCGATCGCGAAGAAGACGCACCAGAACTCGAGGCAAGCGACGCCTCGATCGACGCACCTTTCATCTCGACATGGAACGATTACGTGCGGTCTGGGTTACATTTCGACACGGCGCTGCCGTATCTCCCTGAAGCGGGGGCAGCGATCGAGGCTGCCGGCGGTTGGGATTTCAAGCACCACGGTCAGAACCCGCCACTCAACGCCGCTCCCGATCTCGCAGGCGCAATGACGTACAATCCGCATTTGCGCATCTTCTCCGCAAACGGCTACTACGATCTCGTGACGCCGTTTCTCGCGACGCTCTACACGTTGAATCATCTCAACATCGCGCCCGAGCTGCAGTCGCACATTTCGTACGGCTTTTATCCGTCGGGTCACATGGTCTATCTCAACGTCGACGCGCTCGCGCAGTACCACTCCGACGTCGAGCGCTGGTACACGGCGACCCTCGCGGGTCGATAACGTCGTCGGGCACCTCCGGCGCAGGTCGGCGTCCGGTGCCCGCTAAAGTCTGACGTACCGTGTGGTCTTCTGTCTACAGGCCCGAAAACTTGGCCGACGCGTTACGCGCATGGCGCGACGCCGACGCTGGCACGCGTCTCGTTGCGGGAGGCACGGATCTCGTCGTCGAGCAGCAGCGCGGCGTGAAGCCTGCAAAGCGCTTGATCGACCTGACCGCGTTGGAGAGCGAGCTCAAGTACGTGCGCCGGGAAGTCGACGAGTTCGCACTCGGGGCGCTTGCAACGCACAACGACGTTCTCGCTTCGCAGGATCTGCGCTTGCACGCGCTGCCACTCTTTCAGGCCTGCGTCGAAGTTGGCGCTCCCCAGATTCGGACGCGCGCGACCGTCGCGGGAAATCTCGTCACCGCTTCGCCGGCAAACGACACGATCGCGCCGCTGCTCGCACTCGACGCTCGCGTCGTGCTCGTGTCCGCGAACGGTGAGAGAGCCGTTCCGCTCTCGGAGTTTTATCCAGGGTTTCGTACGACGGTATTGCAACCGGGCGAGCTCGTTCGGGAGATTCGCTTTGCGGCGTTGCGCGAGGACAGACGCGGCGTCTTTCTCAAGCTCGGTCTGCGCCGCGCGCAGGCAATCTCGGTGATCAACGTCGCCGTCGTGCTGTCGAACGACGGCGTGAAGGTGCAGCGCGCGCGCGTTGCACTCGGATGCGTCGCACCGACCGTCGTTCGCATGCCGACGGTCGAAGCGGTGCTCGACGGCCGCCCGCTCGACGCAGCGAACGTCGCTCTCGCAGCGGAGCGCGCGGCACAAGAGATTACGCCGATCGGCGACGTGCGTTCATCGGCCGAATATCGTCGTGAGACGGTTGCGGCGCTCGTTTCACGCGCGCTGACTATGCTGGCCGAAGGACGCGAAGCAAAAAACGTCCATGGCGATCAAGTGCTGCTCGAGACGCCGTGCGCGCCGCGCGCACGAAGCACGGGAACGAACGGCACACTGACGGCGACGGTCAACGGCATTCGACGCGAGCTTCCCACGGCGACGACGAAGACGCTTCTCGACGCGCTGCGTGACGTTGGATGCACCGGGGTGAAAGAAGGCTGCGCCGAGGGCGAGTGCGGCGCGTGCACCGTCTGGCTCGATGGGAGAGCCGTCATGTCGTGCCTCGTTCCCGCTGCACAGGCGCGCGGCGCCGAGATCGTCACGATCGAAGGGCTCGCGCGCAGTTGCGACGAGCTCCATCCGCTGCAGCAGGCGTATATCGCGCGCGGCGCCGTGCAGTGCGGGTTTTGCATTCCGGGCATGCTCATGGCAGGAGCGAAGCTACTGGAGGAGCGTTCGGAACCGTCGCGCTCGGAGTGTCAAGTAGCGATCAGCGGCAACCTCTGCCGGTGCACGGGATATCGCAAGATTCTCGACGCGATGGAAGAGGCGGCGGTGCAACGAACGCATCCGCAAGAGGTTCCGGCGTGAGCAAGATCGGCGCGCCGATCGCGCGACCCGACGCGCTTGGCAAAGTGACCGGCGACGCGAAGTATCCGGCGGATCTCATTCGTTCGGGGATGCTGCACGCGAAGGCTGTCTTCGCACATCGCTCGAGCGCGCGCATCGTGCGTATTGACGCGTCGGCAGCGGAACGGATGGAGGGGGTTCGCGCGGTGCTCACCGCGCGGGACGTTCCCTACAACCGCTTCGGCTTGATCGACGCCGACCAGCCGTTGCTCTGTGAAGACCGCGTGCGTTTCGTCGGCGATCGCGTCGCACTCGTCGTTGCGGATTCCGTTGAAAGCGCTGCTGCGGCAGCCGCGGCGGTGCGCGTGCAGTACGAGTCACTCCCAGTCGTCAGCGATCCGCGGGAAGCGCTCTTGCCAGAGACGCCGCGCGTCCACGACGATCGGCCCAACGTATTACTGCATCAGAAGATACGCAAGGGAGACGTCGAGGCCGCGTTTGCTGCCGCCGATGTCGTGCTAGAAGGCGAGTTTACGACCTGCTGGCAGGAGCACGCGTACTTACAGCCCGACGCGGGCGTCGCGTACTGGGACGACGACGGGCGCCTCGTTCTTGAAACGGCCGGTCAGTGGCTGCACGAAGATCGCCGTCAGATCGCAGCGATGTTCGAGATGCCCGAAGAGCGCGTCATCGTGCGCTATGCGAAGAT
>JASHPC010000300.1 GCA_030038335.1 Vulcanimicrobiota bacterium | reverse complement strand
CGCTTCGGCTCGACGAAAAACCGTCGGTTATCTTGTTCGTCGGCGTGAACGGCAGCGGAAAGACGACGACGATCGGCAAGCTCGCGCATCGTCTCCGCCGCGAGCACAAGCGAGTGCTTCTCGTTGCGGGCGACACATTTCGTGCTGCGGCCGCGGAGCAACTCGCCGTATGGGCGCAACGCACCGGTTCCGAGATCGTCCGCGGCGAGACGGGCGCGGACCCAGCCGCGGTTGCCTTCGACGGCGTGAGAGCTGGAAAAGCGCGCGGAGTCGACGCGATCCTCGTGGATACGGCCGGCCGGCTTCAGACGAAATCGAATCTGATGGAAGAATTGAAGAAGGTTCGTCGTGTCATCGAACGCGAGCTCGGCGCGGCTCCGGCCGAGACGCTGCTCGTGCTCGACGGAACGACGGGCCAGAACGCCGTCTCGCAGGCGCGCCTCTTTCATGAGTCTGCGCCACTCACCGGTGCCGTCGTGACGAAGCTCGACTCGACGGCCAAGGGCGGGGTCCTCATCGCAATCGTTGAGGAGCTCGAGATTCCGATCAAGTTCGTCGGGGTGGGAGAGCGTCCCGAGGACCTGCAGCCCTTCGAACCGGCGGCATTCGTGGATGCGCTGTTTGAGGAGACGCCGGCTCGGTGAAGGTCGCCTCGAGGGGCGAACAGGAGTTCGATTCGCGGAAGGCCAACGTGCTGTCTCAGACGCGGTGCTGCTAGAAAAAGAGAGCCACCCCCTTGGCACCGCAGCCGGATAGCGTGATGGAGAGTCACGCACGACAGAACGGAGTTAAGAAAAGAAGATGGCGCAAGACGAACGGCAGGTGGCCCTTGCCAACGCACTCGCGCAGATCGAGCGGCAGTTCGGAAAAGGCTCGATCATGCGCATGGGGGATTTTCAAGAACGCATGGCGGTCGAAGTGGTGCCAACCGGCTCCATTGCGCTCGACCTCGCACTCGGCGTCGGCGGATTTCCGCGCGGACGCATCGTCGAAATCTATGGACCGGAATCGAGCGGCAAGACGACGCTCGCGTTGCACGCGATTGCCGAAGCGCAAAAGAGCGGCGGCACTGCGGCCTTCGTCGACGTAGAGCACGCGCTCGACCCGAACTACGCTGCGGCGCTCGGCGTCGACCTCGAATCGTTACTGGTCTCTCAACCCGATACCGGCGAACAGGCGCTGGAAATCGCCGAGATGCTGACGCGCAGCAATGCCGTCGACGTCGTCGTCGTCGATTCCGTTGCCGCACTCGTTACGAAGGCCGAGCTCGAAGGCGACATGGGCGACGCGCACGTCGGTCTTCAAGCAAGGCTCATGTCGCAGGCGCTGCGCAAGCTTACGGCTGCGATCTCACGCAGCAAGACGGTGATGATCTTCATCAACCAACTGCGCGAGAAAGTCGGCGTCATGTTCGGCAATCCGGAGACGACGTCCGGAGGCCGCGCGCTGAAGTTTTACGCGACGGTTCGGCTCGACGTGCGCAAGCTCGAGCAGATCAAAGTCGGGCAAGACGTCGTGGGATCGAGAACGCGCGTCAAAGTGGTGAAGAACAAGGTTGCGCCGCCGTTCCGTCAGGCGGAGTTCGACATTACGTACGGTCATGGCATATCGAAGATGGGCTCTATTCTCGACGTCGCGCTCGATCAGAACGTCGTCGGCAAGAGCGGTTCGTGGTATACGTACGGAGATCAGCGCATCGGACAAGGCCGTGAAAACGCGAAGGCGTTCCTCGAGGAGCACGGCGATCTGGCAAACGAGATCGAGGGGAGGATTCGCGAGCAGCTCGGGAAGACCGTCTCTCAAAACGGTCACGCCACGGTAACGGTTGGCAGCACCGACGCATAGCAATGTGCTACCCCGAGCATGAGGAGGCGCGAGAAGCGTACGTCTGCGCATTGCGCATGCTCGCGCGTAGGCGTCTAACCGAAGCGCAGCTCTGGCAACGCCTCGAGCGCAAGGGGCACGGTGACGACGTCATGCGGACGGCCGTCGCGCGCTGCAAGCGCGACGGTCTCCTCGACGACGCGCTCTTCGCTCGCCTCTACGTCGAAGGACGCCGTAAAGCATGCGGTGATGCGCGTTACGTTGGAGAGCTCATCCGCAAAGGCATCGACGCGGACGTTGCCGAGCGAGCCGTGCAAACGATGGAATCCGACGAAAGCAGCCGTTGCAACGCGGCACTCATCGCGCACCTCCGTGCGCGGCCGCAGTCGAGCTATCCGTCGACGGCGCGTGCGCTCGAGCGACTCGGTTTTCCGGCTGCGACGATCTACAGCGTTCTACGACTGCACGCACAACAGTTCGGTCCGTTGGCGCGAGTGGAAAGCGATGCAGCCACGTAAGTCGCGCTAGTGTCTGAAGCGGGCACCTCCCGTGAGTATGGGAGCGCTGCGCGCGGTCGTTGCCGAGGACGACGTACCAATCCGGGAGCTCGTCGTCCATCATCTGAAACGCGAAGGGTACGAGACGCTCGCGGTCTCCGACGGGGCATCGGCGCTTCGCGCTGCGCGAGATGCCGCGGGCGTCGTCGTGCTCGATCTCGGATTGCCGGTCGTGGACGGTTTCGACGTTACGCGAACCCTGCGTCGCGAAGGCCGTTCAGTGCCGATCGTGATGCTGAGCGCGAGAGCCGACGAGGTCGACCGCGTCGTGGGACTCGAGGTTGGAGCCGACGACTACGTTTGTAAGCCGTTTTCGCCTCGCGAGCTCGTTGCACGCGTGAAGGCGGTCGTACGCCGAAGCGACCCAACAGCGGAGTGTACGTCCGCAAGATCGTTCGGGCGTTTCGAGCTCGACGAACGCTCGCGTGAGGCTCGCGTCGACGGACGCTCCGTCGCGCTCATGCCTCAAGAGTACGCACTCCTTCGCGTGATGGTTGCAAATGCCGGCATTGCCCTGTCTCGAAGCCAACTGCTTGCCAACGCGTGGGGCGACGACTACGAAGGCGACGAACGAACCGTAGACACGCACGTGCGCAAACTTCGCAGAAGGCTCGAAGAGCCGTTCGGCCTGTCGCTCTTTGAAACGCTCCGTGGTTTCGGTTACAAGTTCAGGCGCACGTAGCCATGCGCCGGATGCAAGCCATCCTTCCCGCGATTGCGCAAGCGTCGTGCCGCGGCGCGGTTCCGCTCCTCGTTCTTCGCCTTCCCGGGTTTCAAGAGACGGCATGGCGCTGCGGAGCTCACGCAGCGCGCATCTTGGAGCGCCGGGTCATCGCGGCGTTTCGCGATGCTTCGCGGCGGATCGTGCGTCGCGGCGACTTGCTCGCACACGATCGAGGTAGCGACGTCTTCGCCGTTGTGCTGGTTGGTCGCGGGCGAGGACGCGCGGCGCCCGACGCTGCCGATTGTCGCGTAACGCTGGAGCGCCTCGTTTCCGGGATTACCAGCAAATGCGACGAGCGCCTGGAGTGTGGCTGGTGGGCGATCGAGCGCGCGGACGCCGCAACGCTCGACGACGCAGTCACGCTGGCTCTCGAACGCGGGAGGCGAGAGCGCGAGCGTTACGAGTTTCTCGCGACGGTCGGGCACGAGCTGCGAACGCCGCTCGCGTCGATTCGCGGATATCTCGAGACGGTGCTCGAGGGAAGTGCCGGTGGCCGAAACGCGCGCCGCTTTCTCGAGACTGCGAAACGCGAGACCCTGCGTCTCGCCGGTATGGTCGACGGCATGCTCGAGTTCTCGCTGCTCGATCTTTCCCCGCCGGTGTTGGCGCTTCAGTGCTGCGACGCGCGCGAACGCCTGCGAACCGCAGCGGATACCATGCTTCCTCTGGCGCAATCGCAAGACGTTTCGTTACTCGTGGAGGAGGCGCCGCCTCTCTTCGCGCGCATCGGGGCCGACGCATGCGCGCACGTCCTCACGAATCTCTTGGACAACGCGATACGGTATGGCGGCGCTCGAGTGCGCGCTGCATGTCGCAGTTCTCATGATATCGTCATCATCGAAGTCGAAGACGACGGCGCCGGATATGACGGGCGCGTCCGCGGACACGGGTTGGGGCTCACGATCGCGCGCACGATCGTGGAACGAGCCGGTGGTGAGCTCACGCTCGCTGCCTCGCAGCTCGGCGGAACGCGGGCCACCGTGCGTCTGCCTCGGGCGCGAGCGGAACGCCGCGGCGCTGCGTCGTAGGAACGCCCGTGGCCATTTCGCACGCCGGCATTGCGCTTGGCGACGTCCTATTCGACGCGCAGGCTATTGCGGCGCGCGTCGTCGAGTTAGGGCGCGAGATTTCGCGCGATTATGCTGGAAGAGTGCCTATGCTCGTTGGGGTGCTCAACGCGGCGGCGCCGTTTCTCGCCGATCTCTCTCGCGCCGTGTCGATCCCTGCGGAGTTCGACGTAATCTCCGTTACGAAGTTCAGCGACGCCGGGATCCGTTTTGAGAAGGACACCGGTCACTCGGTTGAAGGGCGTCACGTTGTGCTCGTCGAGGACACGATCGATACCGGCCGCACGATCGAATACGTTCGCAACACGCTGCGGGCGCGCAAACCGGCCTCGCTCGCGCTCTGCGTGCTGCTCGATCGGCCTCACCGGCGCCGGCAAAACGTCGAGATCGCGTACAAAGGCTTCGAC
>JASHPC010000299.1 GCA_030038335.1 Vulcanimicrobiota bacterium | reverse complement strand
AGCCCGTCGCGATTCTCACCGTACCTCGCCTGGCTTAGGTTCTAGTTTACTCGGGGCTGAGTGATCGCCACGCGCTCCGCTTCTTGGAGCGCAACCGTGCTCTTACGCCGGCCGTACGTAAAATACAACGTCAAACCGATGACGCCCCATACCAGAAACGCGAGCCATACGATCGGGAAGAATCCCCAGACGAGCGGGTTGCCGACCTTGAGGAAATAGATCAAGAACAGCGACGATACTGCCGTCAGCACGGGGATGAGATACGGTCCGAACGAGACCGTGAACGTTCCCTGCAGCTCGGGGTGTCGCTTGCGGAGCACCGGTACCGCCAATGAAACGAGGATGAAAGCGATGAGCGTCCCCATGTTCGTGGCCGAGCCAAGGATGCTGATCGGAAAGAGTGCGCCGGCAATCGCGATCAGGACGCCGAAGAAGATCTGCGAAAAGAATGGCGTTCGCCAAACAGGGTGCAGCCGGACGAAACTCGGCGGTATCAGCTTGTCACGGGACATGGCGAAGAAGATGCGCGTCTGCCCGAACATCATGACGAGCATGACGGTCGTAAGCCCGGCAATAGCGCCAAACGAGATGACGACGCCCGCCCAAGCGAGCCCGACGTAGTTCATCGCGAAGGCGACCGGAAACGCGACGTTGAGCTTGTAGAACGGAACGATGCCGTCGAGTATCGCAGCGACGACGATATACAGAACCGTGCATATCCCCAGGCTCATGATGATCGCGAACGGCAAATCTTTCTTCGGGTTACGAGCCTCCTCGGCTGCCGTGGAGACGGCGTCGAAGCCGATGTAGGCAAAGAACATGAACGCTGCGCCGGCGATTGCACCGCCCCAGCCGAACGGGAAATAACCGCCGGCATGCGTGAGCGGACCGGCTGCGAGATGGTAGTTCGCTTTATCGATGTGTCCTACGCCGATCGCAATGAAGAATAGGACGACCACAACCTTGAACGTCACGATGATCGCGTTCACGAGCCCCGACTCTTTCGTGCCTCGCACGAGCAGAGCCGTAATGAGCAGCACGATGCCAGCGGCGGGAAGGTTTGCGATTCCTGGCGTCGCGTCCCAATGACTATGCTGCCATGCTTGCGGAATATTCCAGTTGAAAAGCGTGTGGATGATGAACGTGAAGTACCCCGACCAGCCGACGCTGACCGTCGCAGCGCCGAGTGCGTACTCGAAGACGAGTCCCCATCCGACGATCCATGCCAAGAACTCGCCAAGCGTCGCGTACGTGTACGTATACGCGCTTCCCGAGATCGGGATCTTGCTCGAGACTTCGGCGTAGCAGAGCGCCGCGAGGACGCTCACGATGCCCGCAACGACGAAGGAGACGGTGAGCGCCGGGCCTGCGCGCGTCGCCGACGCAACTCCGGTGAGCACGAAGATGCCGGTGCCGATGATGGCGCCGATTCCCATTGCGGTGAGCGCCCACGGTCCAAGCGAGCGCTTCAGGCCGTGCTCGGTGTCACCGCCCTCCGCTAGAATAGTAGAAAGCGGCTTTACTCGAGAGAAAAGCGACATACGCCTGGCTATGCCCCCGCCGCCGGATTCCCTTTAAGAACCCCCACGAAGACGTCACGGTCGCCGAGGACGTGCGTTCCTTGATGAAGCTCGAAACCCGCGCGCAAGAACGCCGCGCGGTATTGCTCGTCCGTCAGGAGCATGAGCCGGTGCGTCTCCTCGAAACTGCGGACGCCGTCGCGCAAGGCAACCATATAGTGGAAGTTCAGGATCGCAGTGCAGTCGTCGCGGCGTGTAACGTGCATCCTGGCGATCTTCATCTCGGGCAGGTCGGCGAAGCTCGCCACGACCTTGCCGTCCTCCCATTCGTTGGGCTTCAGCCACGGCTCGACGATAGCAACGCCTCCAGGCGCCAGATGCCGTGCGAAGTTCGCGACCGTCTGATCGAAGCGCTGGATCGTCGGCAGGTACGCGATAGAGCCGAAGAGGCAGACGATCGCATCGAAGCGCGTCCCGATGTTGAAGCCGATCATGTCGGTGAGATGCAGGCGCGCCTTGGGACAGCGCTCGGAGGCGGCGCCGAGCATGCTGCGGTCGATGTCGAGGCCCTCGCACTCGAAGCGCTCGCATAAGTACTCGAGATGTCGACCGGTGCCGCATCCAACGTCGAGCAGCCGGTTTCCGGGCGATCGTTTATACCGCGCGATAAGCTCGCCGACGACTGCGCTTTCGCGCGCGTAGTTCTTGCCACTCGCCGTCAGCAGCGCGTCGTAGTATTGCGCGGACCTCGAGAAGGTGATCATCCCTACGCGTTGATTCAGGCGTAGCGCCGAGAATGGCCTGCCGAGCGACGCATCGAAAACGTTGCGTCCGATGCGCGAGTTCGACGTGCTCGTCGTCGGCGGCGGAAATGCCGGCTGCGCTGCCGCTCTTGCGGCCTCTCGCCTCGGCGCCAAGACGCTGCTGGTGGAGCGCTACGGCTTCCTCGGAGGGACGGCGACGGCGGCCATGGTTGGCCCGTGGATGACCTTCCACTCGGGTGGCGACCGTATCGTCGGCGGCATCGCCCAGGAAATCGTCTCGCGTCTCGTCGCGCTCGGCGCCTCTCCCGGCCACATTCCAGATACGTCGGATTACGTTCCGACGATCACGCCGTTCGATCCCGAAGTGCACAAGGAGCTGCTCTTCGAGATGATGACCGAGGCGCGCGTGCGCCTCTTGCTCCACGCCTGGTTCACGAGCGCGCTCGTCGAGGAGAACGTCGTGACCGGCGCCGCGTTCGACACCGTCGGCGGGAAGCGCGTCTACCGCGCGCGCGTCGTCGTCGACGCAACGGCCGACGCCTACGTCGCCGCTTCCGCAGGCGTGCCGACGCAGAAAGGCGACGCGCGCGGCCGCGTGCAGCCCGCATCGCTGATGTTCCGCATGAGCCATGTCGACCTCACGAAGACGGCGGCATATTTGCGCACGCATCCGGATCAGATGCGAACGTCGCTCAAAGCGCACGAGCGCACGGCATCGACGGTGACTGCGGTCGCGGGTCTTCACGACATATGGGCGAGCGCGCAGCGCGACGGCGTCGTCGACGTACCGCGCGAGGTCGTCTCGTTCTTCGTCTCGCCGTATCCCGACGAAGTGACCGTGAACATGACGAGAGTGCTCGACATCGACCCGCTCGACCCTGATGATCTTACGCGTGCAGAGGTCGAGGCGCGGCGGCAAGCCATGCAGCTTGCGGAGTTTTTTCGCGCACGCGTGCCGGGATTCGAAAACGCGCGCGTCGCTGCGACCGGCACGCAGATTGGCATTCGCGAGTCGCGACGCATCGTCGGGCGCTACACGCTCACGCGCGAAGACGTGCTCGACGCGAGCCACTTTCCCGATGCGGTCGCACGCAGCGCGTACCCGATCGACATTCATAATCCCTCGGGAAAAGGAACGACGACGCAGCGCCTTCCTTTGGGCGAAAGCTACGAGATTCCGTATCGGTGTCTCGTTCCGGTGAACTGCGAAGGATTGCTCGTCGCCGGCCGTTGCATCTCGACAACGCACGAGGCGCTCGCGTCGACGCGTCTGACGCCGACGGTCATGACCCTCGGTCAAGCAGCGGGCACGGCCGCGGCAATTGCGTGCGAGCGCGACCTTCCTCCGAGCGCGATCGATCCTGCAGAGCTTCGCGCGCAGCTTCTGCGCGACGGAGTCGTGTTATGACTCTCACGCGCGTGGCTCGAAGACTGGGGCTGCGCATCGAGATCGTCGATCTCGGCGAATGGGGAGAGGCGGGACTCTTCGCAGAGTACGACGCGGCTCGGCGCGTGATTCGCGTCGACGCGAAGCGCATGCACGCGTTGCGCGACGGCGCACGGCGGCGCTTCTTCGCAACGGCGGTCGCGCACGAGCTTTACCACCATTTGGAATCGATCGGCGCAGTAACGCGACTGCGCACGCACGCGGAACGCGAAGCGGCTGCGGCGGCATTCGCGCGCGAACACGTCGCGTGACGTACGTCGCCGGTATCGACGGAGGACAGAGTGGCACGCAGGCCGCGATCGTCGACGAGCGCGGGCGCGTGCTCGGTCGCGGTAACGCAGGACCGTCGGACGAGATTGGACATCGAGAGGGTTCCACACGTCTGCGCGACGCACTCGCGAACGCGCTCGAAGACGCGCGCCGCAACGCAAATCTCCCGCCTTCAGTCAGATACGAGGCAATCGTCGCCGGTCTAACCGGATACGAGGGCCGTATCTACGGGGAGCGACCATCGCTTCCCACAGCACGGCTCGTCATCGTGCATGACGCGATCGTGGCACATGCCGGCGCGCTCGCGGGACGCAGCGGCGTCGTCGTAATCGCAGGCACCGGCTCGATCGCCTACGTCGTCGACGACGATTTCCAAACCGGCATCCGCGGCGGGCTCGGCTATCTCTTCGGTGACGAAGGCAGCGCGTTTTGGATCGTCAAGACCGTGCTCGCATACGCCGTCGTCCATGAAGGTTGCGCGGTGGCGCGCGCGGCGACCGCGTTCTTCGAACGAGAGACGCTGCGCGACGTGTTCATGGCGTTCTATCATGGCGAGGTCGATCGCGAGCGTTTCGCCTCATTTGCGAAAGACGTGCTCGCGATGGCCCGCGCGCAGCCTGCCGATCGGTGTGCGACGGAAACCGTTGCTTCGGCGCAGCGGCATCTTGCGCGCTTGGCGGCGTGGGCAGTTCGCCCGCCGTGGCGGTGGCACGCGCGTGTTGCAGCGGCGTTTACCGGGGGCCTGACGTCCGATCCCGGTTTCAAGCGGGGCGTGGTGCGCGCGGTGCACGACGCGGCGGAGCGAGCCGACGTCGTCGAGCCCGCGTACGCGCCCGCGCTCGGCGCGGCGCTTCTTGCCTTGCGCGAGGCCGGCACGCCTTGCGACCGCTTGACGGAATGACGGCATTCGACTCACTGCGCGGCGGCCTCATCGCTTCCGTGCAACTGCCGAAGGATTCAGCGCTTGGCGATCCATCGGCAATCGCGGCTCTCGCTCACGCGGCCGTCCGCGCCGGAGCGCGAGGCGTGCGCGTCGACGGGGCTGAGAACGTCGACGCGGTGCGCGCGCGCGTCCGAGTGCCCGTGATTGGCATCATCAAGCGCGCGTATCCGGGATACGAGCCGTACATCACGCCGACGCTGCGCGAAGTGCGCGAACTCGGCGCAGCCGGCGCTGAGATCGTCGCGTTCGACGCAACGCAGCGAGCGCGTCCGGACGACACGACGATCGAGAGCATCGTATTCGAGATACACGAAAAGGGCGCAGCGGCGATGGCAGATTGCGCCTCGGCAGAAGACGGGAGACGAGCGCGTGCGTGCGGCGCCGACGTCCTTGCGACGACGCTCTGCGGCTACACGGTCCAGACGCGCGGCACGCCGCTGCCCGCACTCGAACTCGTAACGCGTCTTGCGACATTTGCCGCATTTG
>JASHPC010000298.1 GCA_030038335.1 Vulcanimicrobiota bacterium | reverse complement strand
GTCGTCGTCGCTGTTCTTCGCAGCAATTACGACCTCGGTGGCTTCTTCGCCGATCTTCTGCGCGACGCGATCGATGCCGGCGGCGTAGAGTTTGCCGACGTACGATTCCGCCGGCGGATTTGCTTTTCGTTCGCGAAGGACGCGTTGCAAGTGCGCGAGCGCCTGCAAGAAGGCACCGTCTTCGCTTGCGTCGTCCTTCGAAAGCACGGCATCGTGAAAGCACGACGCTTCACCCGTGTGGCACGGCGGGCCGTTCGCCGCGACGCGGTAGAGAACCGCGTCACCGTCGCAGTCAGCAACTACTTCAATAACACGCTGCGTGTTGCCGCTCGTCTCGCCCTTTCTCCAAAGTTGCCCCCGGCTTCGGCTGAAGAGATGCGTCTCGCGCGTTGCCATGGTTCGCTCGATCGCCTCACGATCTGCCCATGCCAGCGTGAGAACTCCGCCCGTTGCGACGTCGGCGATGACGACTGGCACGAGTCCTCGCTCGTCGAACTTCAGGCCTGCAACGTTCATGGTCGGATGGAAATGCCGCGCTGCGCCAGCGCTTCCTTCAAAGCCCCGATTTCTATCTCGCCGAAGTGAAAGAGCGACGCCGCGAGCGCGGCGTCCGCGCCAGCCTCCGTGAAGACGCGCGCGAAGTCGTCGACACTCCCTGCTCCCCCCGATGCGATGACGGGAACGTCGACGGCATCTCGCACCGCGCGCGTGAGTGCAACGTCAAATCCCGATTTCGTCCCGTCGCGATCCATCGAGGTGAGCAGTATTTCGCCAGCACCATCCTCACCGCACGCCTCCTCCGCCCAGCGCACGACGTCGCGCCCCGTCGGTGTCCGGCCACCATCGATGACGACTTCCCACGCGCCGTCCGAGCGCCGTGCATCGATCGCGAGCACGACGCACTGCCGGCCGAACTCCCCGGAGGCAGAGCGCAGCACGCTGGGGTCGCGAACTGCCGCGCTGTTCACCGAGACTTTATCGCAGCCGGCCCGCAGAAGCCGGCGGACGTCCTCGACACCGTTCACACCGCCCCCAACGGTGAATGGAATCGTGAGCGTAGACGCGACCGCGCGCACGGCATCGTGCGTTGCGTTCCTCCCTTCGACCGTGGCAGTGATATCGAGAAAGACGAGTTCATCCGCACCAGAGCGCTCGTAGATCTCCGCAAGCTCGACTGGATCACCGGCATCGCGCAGCGCGACGAAATTCACGCCCTTCACGACGCGACCTTCGCGAATGTCTAAGCAGGGAACGATACGCTTTGCGACCATGTCACGCTGCGAGCGGACGCAGCTTCTCGTAAGCCGCGCGCAGACGCGGGACGGCAACGCCGCAGCGCTGCGCGATTTCGATGGTTGCACCCAGAATTGGGTCGATCTCGAGCGGACGTCCCGCCTCGCGGTCTTGCAGCATCGATGTTTTCACGTCGTCAAGCCGCGAGGCGTACGCGATGCGTGCGTCGGCATCCGCTTCCACGTCATGAACCAGGCCGAGGCACTTGCCGACGGCCAGCGTTTCGACCATGAGCGCGCGCACTTCCGCGATCGTTGCCGGGTCGCGTACGATCTGTCCGACGGTCTTGCCCGTCGTCGCACTGATGGGATTGAGGCTCGCGTTTCCCGCGAGCTTGAACCACAGCGATCGACGAAAATCGTCGTCCACTCGCGCGTCGAGCGTCGCTTCGCGCATGACGTTCGCGAGCCCCTTCACGCGTGCCCCGTTCTTTTCGGTCGCTTCTGCCAGAATGTAACGCAAGCCACCGCTCTGGACGATGACGCCGGGCTGTGCGATATGACCGGAAACGTGCACGACACCGCCGATCACCTGCTCGTCGCTAAAGACTGAGCCGATTCGCCCGCCCGGATCGACGGATTCCAGCGGAGGGTCACGCACGAACCAAAACGGAACGCCGTTCTGCATCGTGACGATTGGAACGTCGCGCCCCGCGTATGGCGCGAGTTCATTCAGGAGCGGCCCCCATTGATGCGCCTTGAACGTCAGAACCAGCGCATCGAACGGCTCGAGGTCGCGCAGACGGTCCGACGCATCGAGCCGCGCGGTAAATACGCCGATGTCGCTTCTTACGCGAAGTCCCTGTGCGCGGATCGCGTCCAGGTGCTCTCCGCGCGCGACGACGCCGGTTGAAATTCCAGTGCGCGAGAGTGCAGCGGCAATAAAGCCGCCGATCGCACCTGCGCCGACGACGACTACTCTCGCGGTTCGCGCTCCGGGTGCAAAACGACGTACCGGCGTTCTGGCGAGTTGACGATCCACATCGCTTCGTCAGGATAATGATAGGACTCTCCGATGGGATTGTCAGCAACGACCACGAGCGTCCAATCTTCGTTTCCGTCGTTGAGCAGCTGATGCGCTTCACTCGGTTTGAAGAGAAAGGCGTCTCCCGCGACGGTATGCGTACGCCCTCCTTCGTGGCGAACGGTGCCAGAGCCGGAAAGAACGTAGTAGAACTCCCACTGCGCGCTGTGCGAGTGATACCGGTATGGCGTCGCGCCGGCTGGTACTCGAAGGATCTCGACGTCGAATGGATGACGTTCCATAAGGTCGGTCGACTCCGGCTGGCGCGCAAGCGCTTGCGAGATCTGCTTATCGAAACCGAGACGACCTTCTTTGCCGAAACGAACCTCTTCGACGTCGCGAACGTTAACGATTTTCACGTAGGCGTCCTTGAAGAGAATCTGGAGGCGACGGGCAGATTCGAACTGCCGGATGGAGCTTTTGCAGAGCTCTGCCTTACCACTTGGCTACGTCGCCATAATTCTGGAGCGGGTAGTGGGAATCGAACCCACGCATCAACCTTGGGAAGGTCGCAGGCTACCATTACATCATACCCGCGGGCGGTACGCCGCCTTCGCCCCGCTCCTCCTTCCATCCTGGACTTACGAGAGCACGCCGACCGCGCGTGCGAGCACGAGCGTCAGCGTGACGAGCGAGACCAATGATTCCACAAGCATCAGTATCTTTGCCATCGGGGTAAGCGGCATAACGTCAGCCGGGCTGAACGCGGTTGCGGTGACGAAACCCAAGTACAGATAATCTGCAAACTGCGGTTTCCAGTCGGAGGCGATGTACGACGCACCCTCGACGTTCGAGCTCATCTGCGTAAAGAGAAAGTCGGCACCGGCGAACTGACGGGCCGATGCTGCAAGCGAACGGACGTATGGGCCCCCGCCGTCGAGCTGCCAGTACCAAAGCGCAAAGACGAGGACGTTCGTAACCCATATCTGGGAACCGGCGGCGAACAGTTGTATTCCGGTGTCGTGATGCGACGGAGTTAGAATGTCGCGCACAAGCATCACGACGGAAACGACATTAAAGAAGTTCACGATCGCGATGAGCACGAGCGCGGTGGCCCGCTGCACCCTCCACTCTGCGCCACGCAGGTGCATAAAGAGAAATGGAATTAAAACGCTGAGGACGAGCAAGGGCGCGATCCACGCCGGGCCGATGGTATAGCGCGCCGGAAGCAGCGCGTAGAGAA
>JASHPC010000297.1 GCA_030038335.1 Vulcanimicrobiota bacterium | reverse complement strand
CTGGCGCCGTGCTCATCGGGTTCAATATCAGGCCCGACGAAACGGCGAAGCGGCTCGCGACGCAGGACGGCGTCGATCTCCGATTCTATCAGGTCATCTACGAAATCGAAGACGACTTGAAGAAGGCGATGCGCGGAATGCTCGCCCCCGTCGAGCGCGAGGTATCGCTGGGGCAAGCCGAAGTTCGCCAAGTCTTCAAGGTGAGCAAAGTCGGCACGATCGTCGGCTGCTACGTCAAGAGCGGCAAGCTGCAGCGCGGCGCGAAGGCACGCGTCGTGCGCGATGGCGCCGTCGCCTTCGACGGCGAAATCGAATCGCTGCGGCGTTTCAAGGAAGACGTCCGCGAGGTTGCCGAGGGCTTCGAATGCGGCGTGCAGATTGCGCGCTTCCAGGATCTCAAAGAGGGCGATACGATCGAGGCGTACGCGAAGGAACTCGTTTCCCCGGAGCCGGCGCGCGCATGAAGCCACAACGCATCGCGCGTATCGACCATGAAGTGCAGCGGGTGCTCGGATCGCTCATCACCCAGGAGTTGAAGGATCCGCGCCTTGGATTCGTCACGGTCACGCGCGCCGAGGTGAGCGACGATCTGCGCCAGTGCAAGGTCTTCGTCTCCACTATCGGAAGTCGCGACGAAGCGCAGAGTTCGCTCGACGCGCTGCATCACGCAGCGAGATTCTTGCGTGGCGAGCTCGGCAGACGAATCGATCTTCGTCATACGCCTGAGCTCGTGTTCGTAGAGGATCGTTCGACCGAACGTGCGATCGAGCTGGCGAAGCACCTGCGTGCCGACGCCGAACGGCGGGCTGCAGTCGAGCGAACCGAATGATTCAGGAGATGACGAGTACCGAAGACGTCGTCGCGGCGCTGAGGCGCTGCGACGCCTTCGTGATGATCAGCCACGTGAAGCCCGACGGCGACACGCTGGGCGCAGGCCTCGCGCTCGGACTCGCGCTCGAAAAGCTTGGCAAGCGCGTCTGCTACTATCAGCAAGACGCCGTGCCGCGCACGCTGCGCTTCCTTCCCGGAGCGGAGCGCATATCGTCGACACTGCCGGCGAACTTACCCGAGGACACGCTCTACGTGTTTTGCGACATGAGTGACATGGCGCGCGCCGGCACGCACGTGCCGCGCCTCTCGCCCGAGAACGTTCTGGATATCGACCATCATCTTGGAAATGGGCTCTTCGGCGCATACAACTACGTGCTGCCAACGGAATGCTCGACCGGTACGTGCGTCATGCATCTCTTGCGCGAGCTCGGCGTGCAGATCGACGCCGGCATCGCGACGTGCCTCTTGACGACGATCATGACCGATACCGGTGGCCTCATGCACTCGAACACGTCGCCGGGGGCGCTCGAGCTTTCCGCCGAACTCATGCGGCTTGGTGCGGACAAAGAGAAGATTACGAGGGAGATCTTCAGTAACAAGCGTGTAGCCGCGACGAAGCTGCTTGGGCGCGTCATCGGCGCGATGCACTTCTCGCACGACGGGCGCTACTGCTGGTCTGCGGTCGACGATGAGATGCTCTCGCAGTGCGGCGCCGACGGAGAGGACACGGAAGACATGGTCAACGTGCTCCTCGGACAAGAAGGCGTCGAAGTCGCCGCACTCTTCAAAGCGTACGATGGCGAACTGCGCGTCAGTTTGCGTTCGACTGGCCGCGTCAACGTTCAGGCGGCCGCGGCAAGTCTCGGCGGCGGGGGCCACTTTCGTGCTGCCGGGCTCGATTGCAGCGGAACGCTGGCGGACGCAGTGAAGAGCGTTGACTCCGCGCTCGTCGCACAAGGTTTGTAATGCGCGCGAGCTTGGCGCGCGCACGATGCTTGGGTTTGTAAACGTCTTCAAGCCGGCGGGGCCGACGTCGGCGCAGACGGTTGCGCGGCTACGCCGCGTCTACGGCGTCTATGCGAACGACCGCAACATCGGCGTGGGACATCTGGGCACGCTCGATCCGCAGGCCGCAGGCGTGCTGCCGATAGCGATTGGTAAAGCAACGCGCCTCATCCCGATGTTGACGGACCAGCGAAAAGCGTATGCCGGAGTGCTCGCACTCGGCCGTGCGACGACCACGCAGGATGCTACCGGAGAAACGACTGCTGAAAGCGTCGTCCCCGCGGATTGGCAGCGGCGGCTCGAAGCAGCGATACCGTCGTTCGTCGGTCGGATCGAGCAAATGCCGCCCATGTTCTCTGCGGTGCATCATCAGGGACGCCGTCTCTACGATCTTGCGCGCGAGGGAAAGACCGTCGAACGCCGTGCTCGCGGTGTCACCGTCTACTCGATCGACCTCCTGGGCGTCGAAGACCGGGCCGCGCGACTGCGCGTGACGTGCGGCGAAGGCACCTACGTGCGCACGCTCTTCTCCGATCTCGGTTCCGCAATCGGCGTTCCTGCACACATGGCGGCGCTCGTGCGCGAAGCCTCCGGTCCGTTTCTGCTCTCGGAAGCCCTGACGCTCGACGACGT
Organism: Vulcanimicrobiota bacterium; assembly: GCA_030038335.1. Classification (GTDB taxonomy): domain Bacteria; phylum Vulcanimicrobiota; class Vulcanimicrobiia; order Vulcanimicrobiales; family Vulcanimicrobiaceae; genus Tyrphobacter. The sequence continues at coordinate 1,199 of JASHPC010000297.1, read as the reverse complement.
GACGGCAAACCCGTCCGCGGCGCTCATCGCACCCGAGCACATCATTCCGTTTCCGACGATCGTGCTGGATCTGCGCAACGTCGTCGACTTCCGCGCCGGGCGCGTCGTCGCGCTTCCGGAAGGCGCTCCCGCCAAGCACGTCTTCGTGCGCGACGAAACGCGGACGCTCGTCGGAGTCGGCGAGACGCATGGAGCGCTGCTCGCTCCGCGAAAGGTCTTCGTGTGAAGATTCACGTGGCGTTGCGACGCGAATCCGAACGCCCTCTTTCACTCGCCATTGGCTTTTTCGACGGCTTGCACGCGGGGCATCGGGAAGTTCTTCGCGCGGCCCTGCGCATGCGAAAGCCGGGTTGGCGTTCGGGGGTGCTCACGTTTGCCAATCACCCGGCGGCGTTCCTGCGCCCGGGAAGTGAGCCGCCGCTGCTCGCAACGCCCGAGGAGCGCATCGACGGATTTGCATCGCTCGGATTTGAAGAATGTTTCTTCGTGCGGTTCGACGAGCACGTCGCGACGATGGCACCGCGAGAGTTCTTGGAGCGCCTGAGCGACCTCGGAGTGCGCGCCGTCGCCGTCGGCGAGACGTTCCGCTACGGGCGCGCACGCGCTGGAGACGCCGCGCAGATGCGATCGTATTGCAACGACGCGGGGATCGCGTTCGAAGGGGTTGCGAGCGTTACCATCGATGGCGAGCGCGTCTCTTCGACACGCATCCGAGCGCTCGTCGCGGACGGTGATCTCGAGCGCGCGGAGGCACTTCTCGGCCACGCTTACGAGCTGCGCGGTGTCGTGGAGATGGGTGCGGGCCGCGGCCATGGACTCGGATTTCCGACAGCGAACTTGCAGACTCCGAAAAAGCTCGTCCCGCGCGACGGTATCTATTCCGGTGTCGCGCGGTACGACGGGAGGGACTACGCCGCGTTGATTTCCATTGGAACGAATCCGCAGTTCCGCAACGGAACGCGCACGATCGAAGCCTGGCTGCGCGACTTTCGGCAGACGATTTACGGAAAAGAGCTTGCGCTGCGAGACCTGCGCTTCGTTCGCGAGCAACGCGTCTTTCCGGATGTCGACCAGCTCGTCGCACAGATGCGTCGCGACCTCGAAGCAGTCGCGTATCCGAGCTTCTCGTGAAACGCGAGCTAGCGCTCGGCGCTCTCTGTCTCGCGCTCGCTGCATGCTCGCACGGGCCGCATCGCGTT
>JASHPC010000296.1 GCA_030038335.1 Vulcanimicrobiota bacterium | reverse complement strand
ATCGCGCGTACGAAGCTCGACGCGGCGGCCTTTTCTGCAATCATGTTGTTCTCGAAGATATCCCAGCGATGAGCCGTCGCGCTCCACCGAATGCGGTTTACGCACGCGACCACGTAGGCCGCCGTCGCCGGCGTCGAAAGCCAGTACGCGTGGACGTGGTCGATCCTTTCGGCATGGAAGCGCTCGGCGAGGGCGAGCGCGCGCGGGAATATCGCGAGGTTCTTTATCTTCGCAACAACGGAGCGCGGCGCTATGATGATCTCGGCCAGCGCCGTGAAGCACGCGTGCGGCGCGCGGCGAAACGCAGCGGCCGCTCGCGCGAGCGTGACGAGGTCCAATGGAAACTGCACGAGTGCCGTGGCGCCGCACGCGCCCCTGGTCACTCCGCGCTCCGGGCGAAGTGGGGCGACGGCAAGATAGGAGACGTGCTCGTGGAGCGCTGCGAGCTCCGCCGCTAGATACGGTTCGCGCGTTCCGCACGGAAAAGCAGACGAGATCACCGCGAGTCTCATGCAGCCCGGTGGAAGACGACTTCCGCAGCGGTTTTGATCATGAGCGCGACGTCCATGGCCGGCGACCAGTTGCGGAGATAGAAGAGATCGTAACTGAGGCGCTGCTCCACCGCGTCGGTTTCGACGCTGCGCGACATGTACAGGTGCGAACACGCCGTCAATCCTGGTGCCACCACGAGCCGCTCGCGATACTGCGGCAACCGCTCGGCGAACGTCTCCACGAAGAGCGGCCGCTCGGGACGCGGCCCGACGATCGACATCTCGCCGCGCAAGACGTTAATGAGCTGAGGGAGCTCGTCGATCGACGTACGGCGGAGAATGCGGCCCACGCGCGTGACGCGCGCGTCACCGCTCACCGCCCACACGGGGCCAGACCTTGCCTCCGCGTCGACGCGCATCGAGCGAAGCTTGTAGATGCGAAACTGTTTGCCGTTCAAACCGACGCGAGGCTGCGAGTACACGATCGGACCGCGCCCTTCAAGACAGATTGCTATGGCAGCGAGGGCGAGAACAGGAGAGGCGAACACGAGCGCGATCGATGCGACGAGGATGTCGAACCCGCGTTTCGTTCTTCGCGCCCACGGCGCGCACACGCGTGGCACGTCGACCTCCAGAACCGTTGCATCGCCGAGTGCCATGCCGCGGACGGAAAGCGCCGGCGCGTAGCTGGCGCCGGCAATGGCGACGACGATGCCTCGCCGCGCTGCCGCGCGAGCGAGCTCGTTTACGCATGAACCGTTGGCCGGCTCGGAGATCACGACGTGCGTCGGTGTCGCGTAACGGCAGACCTCGTCGAGCCACGACTCGACGTTCCCGCTCGGCGCCGTAACGACTCGCACGTCGGGCGTTGCAAAGATACGCTCCTCACGGGCAAAGGCGCGCAGCAAATAGCGCGTCGTGCCGATGGTCGCGCCCGAAAAGAGCACTCCGAGCCCGACGGCGACACGGCTGGGAAGTGACATGTCGGTAATAAAGAAACCCGGAACGATGACGGCCGCCGACAGCACCGTGATTCCGAGAGCGTAGTAAAACTCGTCGCGACGAAGCAGCGCGTACGTCTTTTCGTGAAGTTCGTGCGCCGCAAAGACGACGACGAGAAGTAGCGCTGCCACGAGACACGCCCCGATGCTCGGGCGGACGCCCGCGAAACGCCATACGAGTGCGACCGCCGCAGCGAATGCGGTGGCGAGCGCGGCGAGATCGCAGAGGACCACCGCTCCGCGCCAGCCACGTGCGTACACGTGCGGAGCCGGTACCGACGCTGAGGCGGAAAGGCCGGCTTCCGGCGCGACCAAGGCGGGTCTGCGTACGAGGGATGCGTTCATCGTTACACTACGATGGTATGGCGTGCGTCCGGTGCGCCGCAGAGTCGCGGAGACTCATGCAGACGGACGCCTCGGCCCTATGTCAACTGTGACCTTTGGCACCCCTATGCCCGCCATTGGCACTACCGTTCCGAGCCGTCAAGTTTGCGTTAAGGACGCAGCGCGCTGAAGAAATCGACGCGCGCAATCGCTACAATAGAAGACGTGCCTGAACCTACTATCGATGCACTTACGTGCTGCGCGCTCAATGCGCGTGGTGAAACGTGCGGGCAACCCGCAACGTTTGCGTGCAGCGAGCTGCACGCGCTTTGCCCCAATCACGCCGTCAAGACGACCGGAAGGCGCAGAACCGATCGGCGCTGCCGCGTCTGCATGAAGGAAGGACACGTCAACGACGTCGTCAACCTGCGAGATCTACGGGTAAAGTACGTTCCACACATGCAGTCGCTGCAAGGACGCCCGGGAGAGTGCGCGGCCGCATACGATGCATTCCATCCCTGCCGGCGTCGCGCTGCGTTCGTTTGCCCAAGTGGGCACGGCAGTTGCCGCGCCCACGTTGGACTTCAGCTCATCGAGCATCGCTTATCGCGAAGCTGCTCGATCTGCGGCGACGCGTTGACGAGTTGCGTCGACACGCACCCTGCGACAGGACTCTTAGCCGGAACCTAAGCCCTTAGTTGGGTGGCGGCGGACACTTCACCGGTGGCGGCGGAGGCGGCGGCGGTGACGAGTGATAGTGTCCTCCGACGAAGAACCCGATAAACGCGAGCGGCAGAATCCACCACGCGACGCTCGTCTTCACTTCCGTTCGGACGACGACCGTCGAGAGTTGCGGAGGCGGCGTTGCGCATCCCGCCGGCATCGGCGGCGCTCCCGGTCCGGGCGGAACGCCCTGGCCCTGCGGCGTCTGCACGGATTGGCACGGCGCGTAGCAGTTCGGCGGCTGTCCCATCATGCCGGCCGGGCACTGCGGCGTGTAACAGTTCGGCGGATTTCCCATCATGCCCGATGGACACGACGGCGGAGCCGGAGGCTGTTGCGGCGGCGGTGGAACGTACGAGACTTGGACGCTGCGTTCGACGAGCGAAAGATTTCCGCACGCTGCCGGAATGAAGAGCGCGTGTACGTTCGACCCCACGCGCAGATCGACTTCCCAGCCGTACTCATCCGCGGGGATGACCACGTCGCGGTACATGTACACGCTGCCGTCCCAGGCCCACGTCATGGCGTCCAGATGGCGCGGCACGCGCACCCAACGGACACGATTCGACATAATCCGGGAGATGAGATCGGAGGTCTCCGCATCCGTCAACCCTAGGTCCGCAGCGGCGGTCTCGAACATCGCGCGACGCTCCATCACCCGCTGCTGAAGATCGGCAGTCGAGTTCATTTGACCGAGCAGCGGCGCGGTGCCGAGCACTGGGAGCACGTGCTGAGCGTCGGCGCGACCGCCGACGAGCGTGAACACGTAACTGAGGACGAGCAACGCCCGCAGCCCACGATTAAGAAAACTGCATAGTATCGCCATGATTACTCCTTTACCGTAGTATTACGGACGAAGACGCGTCGAGGGAGAAAATGCCGTAGCGAGAGGGTCTGTAGACCTACTGTCGCCGGGATACGCGCGCTCAGCGCGTGTACCGATGCCGCCGCGAATGCCGCCATGACCGGCGCCACCGGCATGACGACGCATCGCACCATGTCAAAGCGATTCGGGTCGACGAGCGCTCCAATCCACGTCGCCGCGCAGGCTCCACCGAGAAACGGCGTAGAACGGTCGCGTCGTCGCAAAACGATGCCCGCGATCGCAAGCGCGGGAACGATCGTCACGGCGCCCTTCAGAAGCGCTCGGATCGCGATGGCTTGCTCTTCCCGAACGTAGAAGCGCGCTAGGCTCTCGTGCGCTGGTGCATAGCCGCCGGCGACGAAGTGACGGTACGCATCGGCGACGATCCAGCCGAAACTCGGCGCGTGCGCTGCAGAGAGGGCGGCCTCTACCGCAAGGACGCACATGGCCGATATCCCGACGATCCACGCTGCCGGCGCGAGCGCCGCTCGGTTGCGGCTTCGTCGCAGCGCGATCGCCGCTACGATTGCTGCGCCGAGTTCGATGTACGGGATCGGTCGCGTGAACGCGGCCGCGGCGCAGAGCGCGCCGAAACCCGCGATGCGCCACCACGTGACACGCGCGAACATCGTCGCTCCGACGAGCAGCGTCGCCGTCGTTAGCGCGATTGCGAGCGCGTCGGTTAACGCGTCCCGCCCGAGATCGCGCCACGGCGGAAAGAGCGAGAGAATCACCGAGAGCAGCACAGCGCACCAAACCGGCGCGAAGCGCATCGCGAGCAGCACCGTCAGCATCGCGGTGACGACGTATGAGGCGCGAGAGACGTCTATGAGGGCGGCGATTCCACGATACGGATAGAGGAGCGATGCGATCCATGGATAGAGACGCCGAACTGAAAAGAGGTTCCAGTACTCCGGCCTTCCGCGAAGGCGAACGCGGCCGCCTTGCGGCAACGGAACGGGATGACGTGCGTAGAAGCGCTCCGCAGACGTTTGCGCCGCGTCGTACGTCATTCCGCGATCCATGAGCATGACGATCGCGTAATCGTATCCGTCCTCCGTGAACTGCGCCGGTGGCCCGAACGCGTTCAGTAACGCCGCCGCAAGACCCGCAACCGCCATTGCCCCGAGTGCGCGCCACGGACTCATGCCGTCGCCTCACGCACGTCGAGAATCTCTCGTTCGACGTACGCCGCGGCGTCGTCCATCGCGACGACGTCGAAGCGGCGAGCATATTCGCGCAGCACGGAAGCGACGAATGCTCGCTTCTTCTTCCCTGGCACGTTCATCGCTGGGAAAAACTCCAGTCCCGTGACGTCGCCGGCTCCGAGAAAATCGAGCGGATGGAGCAGCAGCGACGGCATCGTCTTCGTCCAAGCGCACAGCGCGAGCGCGCTGTGGAAGTACGCCAGCGCCGCCGCCGAAGAGTACGAGGCAACGTAGAGCAAGTAGCTCACGTGAAACGGCGTGCGAAGAATTGGCGTGACCGTCACCGGCATCTCGAGCAGCGGGGCATCGCCGCGCCAGTGGGGTTTATTCGGAAGCAATCCATCGCCCCAGCTGCCGAAGAGCGTCGCGCGCTCCGCGCGCGCCGCCGCGTCGAGCTTCGACGAGCGAAAGTAATACGCACGTGCGAGGGGTCCGACGAACGTCGGTAACGTCGACGCATCGTAGCGATACCCGCGCTCCGCGAGCGTCTGCACGACGTGTGAGGAGAGTGCGAATCCCGGCGCCCGAAATCCGCGCGGACGCACGCCCGTAGCGTCCGCGATGGCGTTCTCGGCTTCTCGGAGTTCTTTCACGACTTCGTCCGGCGC
>JASHPC010000295.1 GCA_030038335.1 Vulcanimicrobiota bacterium | reverse complement strand
GACGCGATTCGCGGCAAGAGCGTGCGCGAAGCGCTCGTCCTCTTGAAGTTCTCCGGCGTCTATGCCGCAGAGCCTTTGGAGCGTCTCGTGCGCAGCGCGGTCGCGAATGCCGGTACGAATCACAACATGAACTCGGACGAGCTCTACATCGCTCGGATCACCGTCGACGGCGGTCCGGGCGGCCGCTTCACGAAACGACTCGACCCGCGCGCGCAAGGCCGCGCGTACTTCAAGCGCAAGCGGCTGTCGCACGTGACGGTCATCGTCAGCGAACAGCCTCCGAAGCGCGCGCGCCGAGCGCGCGCCGGCGCCGCCGTTGCAGAGACGGCACAGCCTCACCGCCCCGTATCGCGCTCGCGCAAACGGGCAGCCGCCGCCGCAGCGAGTGCGGAGGCGTAAAGGAACTGCATGGGACATAAGATTCATCCGGTCGGCATGCGCTTGGGCATCACGCGCACGTGGGACAGCCGATGGTTCGAAAAAAAGCATTACATCGATTGGCTCCACGAAGACGTCGCGATCCGTAAGTTTTTCAACCGCTGGGTGCGATCTGCCGCGATCAGCAAGATCGAGATCGAGCGGAGAGCGAACCAGGCGCGCGTCATCGTCAACACTGCGAAACCGGGCATCATCATCGGCAAGCGCGGCGTCGGGATCGAAGATATTCGCAAGAGCCTCGAGCAGCTGACCGGTAAGAACGTGCAAGTCAACGTGATGGAGATCAAGCATCCCGAGCTCGATGCTCGTCTCGTTGCACAGAATATCGTCGATCAGCTCGAGAAGCGCATCGCGTTTCGCCGCGCGATGAAGCAGGCGATTACGCGGACGATGAAGGCGGGTGCTCGCGGCGTAAAGGTACAGGTCTCGGGACGCCTTGGCGGTGCCGAGATCGCGCGCACCGAGCGCAATGCTGACGGCAAGGTGCCGCTGCACACGCTGCGTGCCGACATCGACTATGCAACCGTTGAAGCGTTCACGACGTTCGGACGAATCGGAGTGAAGGTGTGGATCTATCGCGGCGAGGTGCTTCCGGAGCAGCCCCGCGGCGACGGCGCGCGTCCCGATCGTGGCGAACGCCGGCGCGAGCGTGGACGGGGGCGCCGTCCTCAGACTGCCGTTGCAACGCCTGAGATCGCACCGGAGCCAGCTCTTGCGCCGGCTGCACTCGAACCAGCGCTTGAGCCGGTCGTCGCGGTACCCGCGCTCGAGCCGTCGTCGGAACCTGCGCTTCCGGAGGCAAGCGAGTAACGATGTTGACGCCCAAAAGAGTCAAGTGGCGCAAGTCTCAGCGCGGCCGCATGCGCGGCGCCGCGACGCGCGGCAGCACGCTGACGTTCGGCGAGTACGGATTGCAAGCCATGGAGCCGTGCTGGATGACGAATCGCCAAATCGAAGCGGCGCGTATTGCGATGACGCGTCACATCAAACGCGGCGGCAAGGTCTGGATTAAAGTATTTCCGGACAAACCCGTGAGCAAGAAGCCCGCCGAGGTGCGCATGGGTTCCGGAAAGGGGAATCCCGAGTTCTGGGTTGCCGTCGTGCGTCCGGGGCGCGTGCTCTTCGAACTTGCGGGCGTGGAGCCCGTCACCGCGCGCGAAGCGTTGCAGCGCGCAGCTTCGAAGCTGCCGATCGGGACGAAAATCATCAGTCGTGAGGAGGCGCGGACGTGAAGAGAAACGCGCTTGGAGAGCTGCGCGCGTTGACCGTGCCGGAGCTCGAGCAAAAAGCCAAAGAGATGAAGTCCGAGTTATTCAACTTGCGCTTCGCTCTGCGAACGGGGCATCTCACCGACTTTTCCAAGGTGCGTGAGATGCGGCGTTCCTACGCTCAAATTCAAACGGTCATTTCAGAGAAGAAGATTACGGAGCGCGATGGAGCAGCCTAAGCCGCAGCGCGGACGCCGACGCGTCAAGATTGGACGCGTTGCGTCCGACAAAATGGACAAGACGATCGTCGTGATCGCCGAGACACGCGTGCCGCACGGCACGTACGGTAAGATCGTGCGGAAGTCCGCTCGTTTCAAGGCGCACGACGAACGGAACGAGGCGCATACGGGCGACGTCGTTCGCATCACCGAGTGCCGGCCGCTCTCGCGCGAGAAGCGCTGGCGGCTCGTCGAGGTCGTGGAGCGAGCGAAGTGATTCAGCACGAAACGCGGCTCAAGGTTGCAGACAACTCGGGCGCGCGCGAGATCCTCGTGATTCACATTCAGGGCGGTGGCCGTCATCAGTACGCGCACGTCGGCGACGTGGTCGTGGGGACGGTGAAGGCCGCGATTCCGGGCGCTGCCGTGAAGAAGGGTCAAGTCGTAAAGGCGGTCGTCGTCCGCACGACGGCGCCGATTCGCCGCACCGATGGCTCCGTCGTTCGCTGTGACGACAACGCCTGCGTGATCATCAAAGGCGAGAAAGAGAATCTCGATCCACGCGGGACACGCGTCTTCGGTCCAGTCATGCGTGAGCTTCGCGATCGCGGATTCCTGAAGATCGCCTCGCTGGCGCCGGAGGTGCTATGAAGCTGCAGATTCTCAAAGGAGACACGGTCGTCGTCCGCCGCGGCAAAGAGAAAGGAAAGCGCGGCACGGTGAAAGCCGTCTTCCCCGGCACGTGGCAAGCGACCGTCGAAGGCGTGAACGTCGTCAAGCGGCACACGAAATCGCGCGCGCAACAGTCGAACATGGGTGGCGCGTCGCGCACCGGCGGCATCGTCGAGAAGGAGGCGCCGCTTCCGATCTCGGCGCTGCAGTACGTCTGCGAAGCGTGCAACGCGCCGACGCGACTTCGGCACGGTGAGACGAAAGAGCATCGTCGCGCGCGGATCTGCGCCCGCTGCGGTGAGCCGGCTCGCGAGTCGGCGAAGGGAGCATAGCGTGGCGTCGCGTTTACGGGAACGCTATCGGGAGCAGGTGCGCGAGCAGCTGCGGGAGCGTTTTGGATACGGCAACGTCAACGAGATCCCGAAGCTCGAGAAAGTCGTCGTAAACATGAGCGTTGGCGAAGCGATCGTCAATCCGAAGGCGCTCGACGCCGCGGTCGCCGAGTTGACGGCTATCACGGGCCAGAAGCCCGTCGTCGCCAAGGCAAAGAAGTCGATCGCCGCGTTCAAGCTGCGTCAAGGCGTGAACATTGCGGCGAAGGTGACCTTGCGCGGCGATCGGATGTACGTTTTCCTGGACAAGCTCTTCAATATCGTTCTGCCGCGCATTCGAGACTTTCGGGGGCTTCCGCAAAAGTCGTTCGACGGCCGGGGGAACTACAATTTAGGTCTTCGCGAGCAGTTGGTCTTTCCGGAGATCAACTACGACAAGGTCGACAAAGCGCGAGGAATGGACATCACCATCGTTACGACGGCGAGGACCGACGAAGAGGCGTCGGAGTTTCTCGTCGCCATGGGATTGCCGCTGCAAACGCAGCGGGCGAGAGGGTAACAGCGTTGGCAAAAACGAGTATGATCGTCAAGTCGCAACGGACGCCGAAGTTCGCCGTGCGCAAACATCACCGATGCAGAGTCTGTGGACGTCCGCGGGGCTTCCTGCGCCGCTTCGGTATGTGTCGCATTTGTTTTCGCGAGGGCGCACACGCCGGCGTCGTTCCCGGCGTGACGAAGGCATCGTGGTGAGGAGCGGAGGAGCGTCGTGGCCGTAACCGATCCCATTGCCGATATGCTGACGCGGATTCGCAACGCGAACACCGCCAGCCACAGCACCGTCGACGTGCCCGCATCGCGCGTCAAGCGCGCGATCGCGGAAATTCTCAAAGAAGAGGGGTTCATCGATGGCTTCGAGCGCGTAAGCGAAGGACCACAGGGAACGCTGCGAATCCAGTTGCGCTACGGCCCGGAGAAAGAGAAAGTCATTACCGGGTTGCGGCGTATCTCGCGCCCCGGTCTGCGCGTCTACACGCCGAAGACGTCGATTCCGCGCGTGCTCGGCGGACTCGGGCTCGTAATTATCTCGACGCCGCAAGGCATCATGTCGGGCAAGCGCGCTCGCAAGCTCGGCGTCGGCGGCGAAGTCCTGGCGTACGTGTGGTAATAGAGAGAGTCTGATGTCACGGATTGGGAAAATGCCGGTCACCGTTCCAAACGGCGTCAACGTGAGCGTCGCCGACGGCGAAGTGCACGTCAAGGGGCCGAAGGGCGAGTTGCGGCAACGCGTGCTCTCAAACGTCGTTACCGTAAGCGTCGATGGCGCGAACGTCGTGGTCGAGCGGAAAGGGAACGCGCGCACGCATCGTGCCGCGCACGGTCTCACGCGAACGCTCATTGCGAACATGATCGAAGGCGTGAGTAAAGGTTTTCGCAAGAGCCTCGAGCTGCACGGGGTTGGATACCGCGCCGCGAAGTCGGGCGAGCGGCTTAACCTGACGCTGGGATACTCACATCCAATCGTGTTCGCGCCGCCGAAAGGCATCGCGATCACGGTCGAGGGGCAGAACCGCATTCACGTCGACGGCACTGACAAACAGGCAGTCGGTCAAGTCGCAGCCGAGATTCGCGCGCTGCGCACGCCGGAGCCTTACAAGGGAAAAGGCATTCGCTACGAAGGCGAGCGCGTTCGAAGGAAGCTTGGCAAGGCTGCGAAGGCAGGCAAGAAATGATGCGTTCGAAGAACGTCGCGCGGCGATCGCGTCACGAGCGGTTGCGCCAACGGATTGCGGGGACGGCGGAGCGCCCCCGTCTCGTCGTTCGGCGGACGCTCCACCACATCTACGCGGCGGTCGTCGACGACAGCAAAGGTCACACGCTTGCCGCTGCGTCGACGCGAGAGAAGACGCTCGCCGCGCGGCCGTCGCACACGAACGTCGACGCCGCAAAAGCGGTAGGCAGCGCAATCGCCGCCAAAGCGAAGGCCGCCGGGGTTACGAGCGTCGTCTTCGATCGCGCGGGATACAAGTATCACGGACGCATTCGCGCACTTGCCGATGCGGCTCGTGAAGCTGGATTGGAGTTTTAGGTGCAATATCGTGGAGGCGGTCGCGACCGCGACGGCAGCGGATTCGAAGAGACGGTCGTACGTGTCAACAGAGTTGCCAAGGTCGTCAAGGGCGGCAAGCGTTTTAGCTTCAGCGCTCTCGTCGTCGTCGGCGATCGCAACGGCCGCGTCGGCTTCGCCATCGGCAAGGCCGGTGAAGTTCCCGAAGCAATTCGCAAAGGCGTCGAACGCGCCCGTAGGAAGCTCGTTACGGTTCCGATGGTCGAGAAAACGATACCGCACGCCGTGACGCATCAATCCGGCGCGGCACGCGTCGTTCTGAAGCCGGCTGCTCCGGGAACGGGCGTGATCGCCGGCGGCTCCATGCGCGCGGTGCTCGAACTCGCCGGCATTCACGATATCCTGACGAAGTCGCTAGGCAGCAACAACCCCGTGAACGTCGTCCTCGCGACGGTCGAGGCGCTCGCTTCGCTTAAGACCGCGGACGGCGTCGCTGCACTGCGTGGCAAGACAGCAAAAGACATCTTCGCGGCATAACGCAATCGGCATCAACATCATGGCAGAGAAGAAGAAAGCAAAGAAGTCCTCCGGACGTCCCGCTACGGGCATGAAGAAGGCCTCGGCAACGAAGTCGCGCGTCGCGAAGCCGCGGGCGCACGCAGAACCCGTAGCCGAGCGCGCGAGCGCGCCGCATGCGGGACTCGCACCCGGCCGCGGCACCTTGAAGTTCGGCTCGCTCAAGCCTGCGAAAGGAAGCTGGCCGAAGCGTCAGCGTATCGGCCGCGGACACGGTTCTGGGATGGTGAAGACCGGCGGCGAAGGCGGAAAGGGTCAGACCGTTCGCTCGGGCGGCGGAAAGGGGCGAACGTTCGAGGGCGGTCAGACACCGTGGGCGCGACGCCTTCCACACCGGCGTGGGTACTCACAAAAAGCTCGCGACATCGGACATTTTCGGTCGCGCTACGCCGTGCTGAACCTGCGTCAACTTGCGGATTGGGATCCGAGCGTGGAAGTCTCTCCGGAATCCTTGCGCGAGCGCGGAGTTCTGCGCAAGACGCTCGACGGCGTTAAAGTGCTCGGCGGCGTGGCGAAGAGCAAGACGCTACCGCAAGGATTGCGTTTTCGCGACGTTGCGTTCTCGCAACGTGCGCGCGAGGCGCTCGAAGCTGCCGGGGCACAACTCGAAGCCGAGGCCTGAGGAACCGCTTGCTCAACAATCTACGAGCCGCGCTGCTCGTCCCGGAGATTCGCAAACGCGTTGGCTACGTGCTCTTCGCGTTCGCGTGGTTCATCTTCATGATCCACGTGCAGCTGCCCAACGTCAACGAACAGCAATGGCAGA
>JASHPC010000294.1 GCA_030038335.1 Vulcanimicrobiota bacterium | reverse complement strand
GAGTTGGAGGAGATTCTGTTGCTGTCCACCGGCAGTCGGAATAACCGTAACTCCGGATGGAAGATGCAGCGCCGCCACGCGCTGCATGAACGCGCGCTGCACATCTGAGAGTGACGCTCCGGGCGCCACGTTCGCGCTGACGTGCACGACCGTTTGGCGATTCGTGCGCGTCATGAGCGGCGAGACCGGGTCTTCCACGAGTGACGCAAAGTCGCCGACGTGCACGACATCGCCGGAGAGCGTGCGGATGGGGATCGCGAGAATGGAGTTCACGTCGGTCTGCGCGCTCTCAGGATACGTCACTTGGACGTACTTGATGCCGTTATTCGTGTCGTACTGCGTCGCCTGAGCGCCGCCGAACGTCGCACGGATCGCGTTAGCGGCCGTCGCGATGTCGACGTTCAGAGCGCGCGCGCGCTCTCGGTCGAACTCTACGTCGACCTGCGGAGCGAGGTTCGCAGCCGAGCTCGTGACGTGAGCCGCGCCGGGAGTCTGTTCGAGCGCCTGTAAAATCGCCGGCGCGTATTTCTCGGGCTCATCGTCAAGCGACTCCACGAGCATATCGATCGGCTGCGAGTTCCCGCCTGCGGTGCCGGTCGCGGGAATTGCCACGACTTGCGCCTCTGGCGGCACTATCTTCTGCGCCTGCCGCTCGAGCTCGGTAGCCCACCAGTCCGTTGAATGTTTGCGGTTCGCCTGAAGGTTGACGATGAGCTGTCCGTCGGAGCCGATGTTCAACTGACCGCCGAACCCTTGGCGCTCCGAGCCTGACGTCGAGGTGACGGATTGAATGTCGGGCCCGTCATTTGCGTAAATTTGCGAGATTGCCGCGATTGCCTTATTCGTGTTCGCGAGCGGCGCACCGGTGGGATACGTCACGCCGACGTCGACCTCACCACGGTCGACCGCCGGCATGAACTCGAACCCAACCGCGTGCAGGAAGACGAGCGCGATGGCACCGGCCGTAAGCACGGCGCACGCACCGAAGATAATCGCGGGCCGTGCAAGCGCCCACGGAAGGATGCGCGTCGCGTAGAGCGTGCGCGCGCGCTCAAAGCCCTGACCGAAGCGATCGATGATCTTCCATGGGCGCCAGCGCGAGTGCATCGACCAGTTTCCCGCAAGGGCTGGCGTTACGGTAAACGAGACGGCCAGCGAGGTGAGCGTTGCGGAGACGACGACGAGCGCGAACTCTGAGAGAAATCTCCCTGTGATGCCGGGCAAGAACGCAATCGGCAAGAAGACGACGACGTCGACGAGCGTAATAACGACCGCCGAAGGACCGATCTCGGCCCGCCCCAGGATTGCGGCGGTGCGCGGTGCCTCGCCGCCCTCACGGTGGCGTCCGATGTTCTCCAGGATGACGATCGAGTCGTCGACGAGGATGCCGATGAGCAGCGTCATCGCGAGCAACGAGACGGTGTCGATCGTGAAGTTCGCGATCTTCATGATCACGAACGTAACGAGAAGCGACGTCGGGATCGCGACGAGAACGACAATCGAGTTGCGCCACGATCGCAAGAAGAACAGCATGACGAGGCCCGTAAAGAGAATGCCTTCTCCGAGCGTATGCCAAACGGCGTCGATCTGCTGCCGCGTGAACGTAGCCTGGACGTTGAGCACCGAGAAGTTGACCGCTGGATACTCCTGACGCAGCTGAGGAAGGGCCGCAATGACGGTGTCTGCTGCTGCGACTTCGCTCGCTCCCGTCGTTTTTTGAACGCTCAGCGAGATCGCAAGCTGCCCGTTGACGTATGAGTAGACGCGTGGGCGCTCGTAAGAGTCGTCGACGGTGGAGACGTCGCCGACTTGCATGTTGCGCGACGCGACGCTCCACTCGTTGAAGTCCGACGTCGACGTCGTGACGAGCGAGGTCGCCGGGGAGTACTGTGCGTTCGTCGCCGTCGTCGGTGCATTGCCGCCCGGTGCGCTTTGCGAGATTGCGCCGGTTCCACCTTCGGTAGCCGCAACGTAGAGCGCGGAGACCGACTTTGCGTTCGTGATGTCGCCGCGTACGTCGACACTCGTCTCGCGGTTTCCCTGATACGCGATCCCTCCCGGCGCGCGAACGTTGTTCGAGCTGATCGCGGAGACGAGGTCCGCCAGGGTCAAGCCCGACGCGGTCAGCGCATTCGGATCGACGTTGACCTCTATGGCCGGAGTCAGGACGCCGTTTGCGTTGACGTTGGCGACGCCTGGCGCCTGCTCGAGCGCGGGAACGATGTTATTCGTCACGAGCGCCGAGAGCGCGGCCGGAGTCAGGGACTGCGACGTGACGACGAGCGTTGCGACGGGAGCTTCTGCCGTGTCGAAGCTCGATACCGTCGGCGGCGTAAGATCGCTCGGAAGATTTCCTTCCGCGGACTGCACGCGGCGTTGTATCTCGACTAAGTCGGTCGTCTGGTTCGAGTTGAGATCGAACGTTGCGCTGATCGAGGCTTGACCGCTCTCGATCGTCGTCGTCATATGGTCGAGACTGGGGGCGCCGGCGATCGCATCTTCGATCGGACGAACGATCGCGTCGCGAATCTCGGTTGGCGAGCCGCCCGGATAACTCAGGCGCACCGAAACCGTCGGGAAATCGATATTCGGAAAGTTTTGATTCACGAGCGTGGCGTAGCAAATGCCCCCGACGATCGCGACGAGCACGAGCAGCACGAAGACGAGCGTGGGACGATTGACGAAAAGCTGCGTCACGCGCATGAGAGCGTGCCTACGAGCTTACTGACGGCGATGCCGATAGCCGCCTTGCGGAGGAGCGCCGTTGGGCGGCGGCGAGCCGGT
>JASHPC010000293.1 GCA_030038335.1 Vulcanimicrobiota bacterium | reverse complement strand
TGCTTCACGAAAGACAACATCATGAAGATGACCGACGGTCTCTTCCACAAGATCTTCGACGAGATCGCCAAAGAGTATCCCGATCTCGAGAACGAGCACTGGATCGTCGACATCGGATCCGCGAAGATGGTTGATACGCCGGAAGCCTTCGACGTGCTTGTGATGCCGAATCTCTATGGCGACGTGCTTTCGGACGTCGCTGCCCAGATGACGGGCTCCGTTGGGCTCGCCGGCTCGGCGAACATCGGAGACCACTGCTCGATGTTCGAAGCGATTCACGGCTCGGCGCCACGGCGCGCAGGTCAGAACCTCGCAAATCCGTCGGGCCTGCTGCACGGCGCGCTCCTCATGCTCTCGCACATCGGCCAAGGCGACATTGCGGAGCGCATTCACAACGCGTGGCTCCGGACGATCGAAGACGGCGTGCACACGTACGACGTCTACGAGGAAGGCGTTTCAAAACAGAAGGTCGGGACTCGAGAGTTCGGAGACGCCGTCATCGCGCGGCTTGGCCAGGAACCGCAACACCTGAAACCGGCCCGATATGCGAAGCACGCGGAGATGCACCTCGCGCTTCGCGATTTCGCCGCCCGCGCTCGTAAAGAGCGCGTTGGCGTCGACGTCTTCATCGACGCCCCGGGCGGCAATCCCGATGACATCGCGCGTAGGATCCAAGCGTTGGCACTACCTGGTATGAAGCTGACCGTCATTGCCAATCGAGGAACGAAAGTGTGGCCGAACGGCGATCCGGATACGTTTTGGAGCGATCACTGGGCATGTCGCTTCGAACGCGACGGCCGCGCGCTTACGACGAAGGACGCGTTACGCATCGTCGAAGCGCTCGACGCCGCGGGTTTTGACGTCGTGAAGACCGAGGGACTCTACGACTTCGATGGCGCCCGCGCGTACTCGCTCGCGCAGGGCCAGTAAGGAGCGTCGGGCTTCTACAGGACGCCCGCGACCTCGCCGACGATAGCGCGGCGCGGCACGCATCCGAAGACGTGTGAGTCTTCGGAGTCGTTGATGTTGTCCCCCAAGACGAAATAGCAGTCGTCGGGCAAGCGTGATGGATTCGGCCACGCTGCAGGATCCGGCACGTTTGCCACGCTGCGGTCGAGCGGAACTCCGTCGACCTCGATCGTGTCGTCGTCAACGCTCATCTGGTATCCCGGAAACCAGTCGTTGTGCCACCCGTCGGGTCTGCGTCCGTCAGTGAGAACGCCGCGCTCGCCGATTGCAAACGAGTCACCCGGCATTGCCACGAGTCGCTTCAGATAGACTTGCTGCGGCGTCAGCGCAACCGCGACGACGTCGCCGATCTGTGGATCGCGGCGGAGATACGCTGAGTAATCGACGACCGCGAAGGCGCCGCGATGAATGTCCGGCAGCATGCCGTCAGACGTGACGGCGACGACGGCGTACACGTCGCCACGCGCGACGAGCGACGGCGCAACGAGGTCGGCGTATGCACCGTGCAGCGCCGGAACGCTCCTCCAGCCTGCGTACGCGGTGAAGAAGACCGCCCCCACGAGCAGACGCGACATTCCGCCGCCGAGTACCGGCAGGGCGTGCACGAACTCGAGCAGCGTAATCGCAATGATTCCCACGCCGGTGCGCACGTTGACGTTCGTGCGCTCGACTTCCGAGGCCGCACAGCATGTGAGCCACGCATACGCCCGCCAGAGCGCCATACCCATGTGGCGTCCTTCATCGAACGAAGCGGCTCTCTCCTCGGCCCTGCTGATTCAATGGGACCAAGGTCCCCAGTCGCGGGTCTATCGCCTCTTGTGCAGGCCGTCGCTCTGCGCCGTCAGGTCCGGCTCGAGACGATCGATGAGGTCCTGCATATCGTTCGCGTGTTCTTCCTCTTTCTCGAGAATCGATTCCATCAAGCGGCGCGACGTCGGATCGTTATCCGAAAAATACCGGATGATCTCCGTGTACGATTCGACTGCCACGCGCTCGGCAACGAGATCTTCTCTGATCATGTCGACGAGCGTATCGCCTTCCACGTACTCCGAGTGGCTGCGCATCGCCAAGCCTTCCGGATTGAGATCGGGTGCGCCGCCAAGCTGCGTGATGCGCTCGGCTATGCGATCCGCGTGCTCTTGCTCGTCGGCCGCGTGCTCGAGAAACTCTTGCGCGACGGCGTCCTTGTTCAGTCCCCTTGCCATGAAGTAGTGGCGCTTGTAGCGCAGCACGCAGACGATTTCCGTCGCGAGCGCCGCGTTTAGTATGTCGCAAGCGACGTTCGGATCGCCGCGATAACTATCAGTGATCGCCCCTCGATCGATGTTCTCGCGCGCCCGTCGGCGCAGTTCCTTGACGTCGCTCAAAAATGGTTGCGTTTTTGTCACAGCCGGTCTCCTCTCTCGTTCGGCATGTTCCCGTGGCCGAAGCGAAGCAAACGACCGTACGGGCCCGTTTCCTAGGGCTCCTCCCCTTCTGCGTCGTAGGTCGGGTCCGTGTCCAAAAATGGCGAGGTACGGCTGCCCGTACGCAAGATGTACAAGCTCTTCATCAACGGCGCGTTCGTTCGATCCGAATCAGGGCGCAGCGATCCGTTGCGTGAAGGCAAAGAGTTCGCGGCCAACATCGCCAGGGCGTCCCGCAAGGACGCCCGTGACGCCGTCGTCGCCGCACGAGCGGGGCAGCGCGCGTGGTGGAAAACACCTCCGGGCACGCGTGGACTCGTTCTCTATCGCCTCGCCGAGATGATGGAAGCTCGCCGCGTCGAGCTGACCGAGCGCGTACGCGAAGGCGCAGATTGTTCGGCCGACGAGGCGACCGAAGAAGTCACGGCGTCGATCGACCGAGCGATTTGGTACGCAGGCTGGTGCGACAAGTACGGTGCCCTCCTCTCTACGCGCAATCCCGTCACCGGACCGCATTTCAACTTTTCTACGCCAGAGCCGATGGGCGTCGTTGCCGTCCTCGCGCCTGATGAGCCGGTGCTCCTCGGACTCGTATCGGTCGCGCTTCCGCCGATCGTAGCGGGAAACGCCGTCGTCGTCGTCGCGTCCGAAAGCGATCCGCGCACGGCCGTCGTCTTTGCAGAGGCCGTTGCCACGAGCGATCTTCCAGCCGGAGTTTTCAACTTACTGACGGGGTCGCGCTCCGAGGTTGGTCCGGTGCTGGCAAAGCACATGGACGTCAACGCGATCGCCTACGACGGTACGGAGAGGGAGCTCGCGAAAGCGCTGGAAGGCGACGCAGCCGAGAACGTGAAGCGAACGCGCCCGCGCTCCACGCGAAGCAAAGCGGAGTGGTTTTCGCCGGCGTCGCAAAGCTTGGACGAACTCGAAGCCTTCTCCGAAATCAAGACGATCTGGCACCCCGCCGGCGTCTAACGAGGACGTAACGCCCTGAGCTACCGACAGCCCATGCATCGCCGGTTCGCGAATGCACTGGTGAACAACGAGTTCGTGCTCTACTATCAGCCGGTCGTCGATCTGCGCACCGGAGAGATCATCGGATGCGAAGCGCTCTGCCGCTGGCCGCACCGTGACAACTCGTTTACGCCTCCCGACACGTTCATTCCGCAGGCGGAGGCTTCTGGGTTCATCGTGCAGCTCGGTGAGTGGGTGCTGCGAACGGCGACGGAGCAGGTTCGCGCATGGCAGAAGCGCTTCAGCGCAACGATTCTGCTCGAAGTCAATCTTTCTGCGCGGCAGTTCGTCCATTACAACCTCGTTCGTTCCATCGAAGCGATTCTCGAAAGCGTGCAATACAAAGCAGATCTGCTGGAGTTTGAAATCACCGAGACCGTCGCGATGACGAACGCCGACGACTCAATAGGCATCATGCGCCAGCTCAAGAACCTTGGGATCGGACTCGCCCTCGACGATTTTGGAACGGGATATTCGTCGCTCTCCCATCTCAAGCGCTTTCCCATCGACAAGCTCAAGATCGACAAGAGCTTCGTGCGAGATATTCCTAACGACGGTAACGATCTCGCGATCGTTTCGGCAATCATCGCGATGGCGCACGCGCTCGGGTTAAACGTTCAAGCGGAGGGCGTCGAAACTGCAGCGCAGTCCGAGTTCCTCCGAGAATGCGAATGCGAGCTCGCCCAGGGCTTTCTCTTCGGGCGGCCGCTTCCGCCCAGCGAGTTCGAGGAGTTCTTCGACAGGTATCGCAAAGGCGGGCTCGTGTTCAAGAGCTGACCGTGGAGAGGTGGCAGAGCGGTTGAATGCACTCGCTTGGAAAGCGAGCAGAGGTGATGAGCCTCTCGGGAGTTCGAATCTCCCCCTCTCCGAATCCCGCGATCGCGGCTACTCGATCCAGAACGCGAACGAAGCGCGCGCCTGCGCCTCTAACATCGCGGTACCATCGATAACGGAGCGCCGTAGTGACGCGCCCAGCGTCGAGCGCGCACCGTAGTTTGCGTCCATGACGAGCGGCGCGCGCATGAGAAGCTCACGGATGTCCGGCGCGAGGTCTGCATCGGGTGTCATTGCGCAAAAGGCAGCATCGAGACGTTGCGTTAGCCCCACCGTTGCAACGCCAAGCGTCTCACAGATCGTTTTCATCTTCGCGCTGTCGCGTCCCCAAATGGAGACCTCGCTTCCGCGCTTCACGAGCTCTGCGACCACGGAGCGCGCTGTTGGGCCGGTGCCAAAGACGCCGACGCGGCATCCACCAAGCATGCCGATCTTCGACTCCAGCGCAAACGCTGCGCCCTCGCCATCCGTATTCGTTCCCTGTACCTCAATGCCGAATCGCAGCGTGTTTACCGCGCCCACGAGACGCGCTTGCGGAGCAAGCGCATCGCACGCCGTGAGTGCCTCTTCCTTCAGCGGAAACGTCACGTTGCAACCCCTGAATCCGTGCGCCCGCAGCTCGTCGATCGCTCGCGCGACTCCTCCGCGCGGGACGCGAACGAGATCGTACGAGCCCTCTATCCCAGCGTCGCGCAACAATCGCGCGTGAATCTCCGGGCTCCTGCTGTGTTCTACTGGATCGCCGATAAGCGCGAGCTTCATCGCCGCTGCGGAAGCATGAGGCG
>JASHPC010000292.1 GCA_030038335.1 Vulcanimicrobiota bacterium | reverse complement strand
CATTCGTTTCGTCGGCGAACAGACTGCGCAGATCCTCGCCGATGATTTCGCTTCGGTCGAGGCGCTAGAAGCCGCAAGCGAGGAAGACCTTAAGCAGAGCGCCGGCATCGGGCCCGAATTGGCAAAGAGCGTCGTTCTCTTCTTCAAGCAGAAGGCGAATCGCCGAATGATCGAGCGGTTGCGCGAAGCCGGCGTCGTGATGACGGCTGCGAAGCGAAGGCATCGCGCGACGGGAGCGCTCGCGGGTAAGACATTCGTCCTCACTGGAACGCTGCCAACCCTTTCGCGCGAGCGGGCAACGGAACTGATCGAAGACGCCGGCGGTCGCGTGACGGGCTCCGTCAGCAAGAGGACCGACTATGTCGTGGCGGGCGACGATCCCGGCAGCAAGCTCGCGAAAGCGCAAAGGCTCGACATCGCAGTAATCGACGAAGACGGACTCCGCTCGCTACTGTCTTTGTCATCCCGAGCGTAGGCGCGAAGAACCTACGCTCGGGATGACAAATCGGAAGCGGCGAGAGCGTCGATCACATCTCGCGCGATGACGCCGCGAGGGCGAATCCGCGCCGCATGCTTTCCTGCGAGGCCATGCCAGTACGCGCCAATGCATGCCGCGTCGAACGGCGATAAGCCTTGAGAGAGCAGTGTTCCGATGACGCCGGTGAGCACGTCGCCAGTGCCCGCCGTTGCAAGGGCGTTCGTCCCCGTCGTGTTGATGTACATCTTTGCGCCAGCGTAGACGAGCGTGTCCAATCCTTTGAGGAGCGTCGTGACGCCCGTTCTTGCGACGAACTCGCGAAGGCGCGAAACGCGTTCACCCGTCACGATCGTCCCCTTCCCGGAGAGCCTCGCGAACTCGCCGGCATGCGGTGTGAGCACGACGCGCTTGCCGCGCAGCTCCTCCAAATGCTTGCTCAAATGAAAGAGCGCGCTCGCGTCGGCGACGATTGGCAGCTCCGTGCCCGCGATGACACCGCGTACGACCTCGCCCATGCGTTCCTCTAACGCGAGACCAGGCCCGATTGCGAGCGCCGAGCTCCGGCGGCTGACGTCGAGAATCTCTTCGATGAGTTCCTGGGCGGGCGCAGCGCCGTCGATCTCGACGACGACTTGCTCGATGAGGTGCATCCGTAGCGCGTGGGCGGTGGAGGACGGCGTCACGACGGTTACGTAGCCGGCACCCGCGCGCGCGGCGCCGAGCGCGCAGAGAACGGCGGCGCCGGGGAACTGCCGGGAGCCAGCGATGACGAGCGGGGCACCGGCGCGTCGTTTATCCGACTCCATCGCGCGTCGCGGGATGAGCCGCTTCAGTTCGGCGCCGTCAAGCGCGCAGAAGGTCCGAGCCCGCGCCGCGAGTTCCTCTTCGGTAATCCCGATCTCCTCGCAATAAATGCTATTGCCGGCGTGCTCGCGCGCGGGCATCAAAAGAAGGCCCGGTTTCAGCGCACCGAGCGTCACGGTGAGCGTTGCGCGCACGGCCGCGTCGTCGACGGCGCCCGTCGCGGCATCGACGCCGGTGGGAACGTCGATTGCAAGAACGGGAAGCGAGCGTGCATCGAGCGCTTTCGCCGGCGCCCGATAGCGATCTCCTAATGGAAGGCGCGACCCCGTGCCAAAGAGCGCGTCGACCGCAAGATCCGCGCCTCGCAACGCTGCTGCCGATTCGTCTGCGTTCTCGGGAAGCTTTTCGACGCGCACGCCTGCTGCCGAAGCAGCGCTCTCGGCTGCTTTGCGCGCCGGCGACGTTTTCGGCGCCGGATCGGCGTAAATGATACGTTCGTACTCGCTTTCTAGCGCAGCGAAGGTCGCAAATGCGTCGCCGCCGTTGTCGCCCGGGCCGGCGAAGGCGACGATGCGGCCGCCGTCGGGCGGCACGCGCTTGCGCACGCGTTCGGCGACGGCGCGTCCGGCATTGCGCATGAGCGCCTCACGGCCGATCCGCGCTCCCGCCGCAGCGTCCGCGTCGCGCATCTCCTCGGGCGTGAGAACGTAGTAGATCATCGCTGCGCGTCGCCTTCGAGGATAACGACCGCGGCCGCCGTCGACGCCGTGTGCGTGATCGTGAGATGAATGCGTTCGACGCCTCGCAATGCGATGAGCCGCTCGGCTCCGCCTGAGAGCACGATTCCTGGTTTGCCGCCGCGCTCATGCGTTACGCCGACGCGCCGCCACGGAATCGCATGGCCGAATGCTTTACGCGTCGCCTCCTTCGCTGCGAAGAAGCCCGCCAGGCGTTCCGCGACGTTGCGCTTGCGAAGCGCGTACGCCATCTCCTCGGCAGTATAAATCTTGCGCGCGAACCATGCCATCGCGCGATCGTCGAACGCGTAGCGCCGCACGTCCGCGAGGTCCAGGCCGATGCCTAGGATCATGCGTCGCCCTTCGCAGGCGCAAACAAGTTTTCCGGCTGGCCGCGGAGAAAGCATGGGTCCGGAATGGATTCGAAGATTCGCATCGTTCCGGTCAATGCCGTTGACGGCGCCTTCCTCGATCGTCTCTCACTTTGCGTCGAGGAGCGCTTCCTCGCGCGCGCGGTCGTCGAGCGCAGCCTCGCGCTCTCGCGCAGCGCGCTCAACGCGACGCGCGGTCAGCTCTTCGTCTCGACGCTGACGTCGAAGGCGACGCAGGCGCATCCCGACCGCGATGGCACACTGCTCGTGCTCACCGATTTCGATCTCTACAAGACGTCGCACCGTTTCGTCTTTGGTGATGCCGACGAGACGCAATCCGTAGCGTCGGTCTCGCTTCATCGCCTCCGGCCCGAGTTCTACGGCGAAGAGCGCGACCCGAACGTGCTTTTTCAGCGGACGCTCAAGGAGTGCGTGCACGAGTTGGGGCATCTTTTCGGCCTGAGACATTGCGTCAATCCACGCTGTGGAATGTACTATTCGAACTCCATCTTCGAAACGGATAACAAGACGTCATATTTCTGCGAAACCTGTGACCGGCGCGTCGGGCGTGCACGGAGATAGAGGCGCTATAGCGTGCGTGCGAGCCTGACGCCTACGGCCCGCGGCGCATTCGCCGCCGTCGCCGTCGTCGTCTGTGCCGGGGTGGCCTGGTACTGCGCCGGTACCGCGCTCGAGCTTTTCGTCCCCGCACTCGTCGCGCTCACCGCAGCCTTTCTCGGAAGCTCGTACGGGCTTACCGCTACGGTCGCTGCGGGGCTTGCCGAAGCATTCGCGTTGCTCCCTCACGGCACGCAGTCCGCGCTCGGCGCAGTTCCGCTCGCCGTCGCAGGAGGCGCCATCAGCCTGCTCTTTCGAGAGCCGGCGCCCCAGCCTGACGTCGAAGCGCTGCCGCTCGTGCATCCGGCGGGACTGCTCGCGGTCGTCGACGGTCTGCGCGACGTCTATCGGGGAGATTTTACGCGTAGAATCGCGGCGTCCGAGCCGCTGTTACAAGACTTGGTTGACGCCGTGAACCGCCTCATCTCCGGGATGCGCGATTTTCTCGAGCAGCTCTCCGGCCATGCAGACGAGCTCGAGCGCTCCGGAGCAGAGCTCCGAGGAACGGCATCGACAACGCTTGCAGTGCTCGGTGGCGCAACCGTCGCGCACGAACAGCTCGACGAAGGCATCGCCGAGCAACAACGCATCGTCGAACATGCGACGAGCAGAGTTCGGGAC
>JASHPC010000291.1 GCA_030038335.1 Vulcanimicrobiota bacterium | reverse complement strand
ACTCGTGCCGGTGGGAGTGGTTGCCGACGTCGTGTCCAGCGGCTACGATCGCACGGAGCGCGTCGCGGTTCTCCGTTCGCTCCGCGTCGCTTCCGACGACGAAGAACGTGATGCGCAGCCCCGCCTGATTCAGAAGGTCGAGGATCTCGGGGACGAGCGCCGGCAGATACGTCGGATAGGAGCTCCAGCGTGCATCGCCGTGGATCTTCAGGTACGCCCAGAGATTATCGAGATCGAGCGAGAGCGCGGCCTTCACCGGCAAGCCTCCATAGCGGACTCTCGTCGAGTTCGGCGAGTGTTTCGTCGACGACGGTAATCGTGTCGCTCACGTTGAGCGTCGCATACCGTAGACGGGCGGCATTTGCGATCGCGATGCGCGCACTCGACGTGCGCGCGGGCGGCAAGTGTTGTGCGCGGCCGAGCCGCGGAAACGGAAAGACGTGGGAAGCACGCGCCACTGCAGTTCCGACGACGTCGTCTCGCGTAAATCCGCGAAAGACGCGTGACAGGCTCTCTATCGCCTGCGCGACCAGGGTCTCGTTGGAGTCCGCGAACCCGCGGTCGCCGGCCGGCAGATACTTCGGAACGTAGACGAGGTCCTTACCGCCGAAGGCGGAGCGCCCGACGAGCGCGCTCATGTTGATGATGCCCGTGAACGGGAAGCCGGCGTCGGCAACGTTCGTGACGTAGGCGTCGCCCAGGCGCCGGTTGACGAGAAGCGAGACGCAGACGACTCCGAAATACTTGTCTTGTCCTAGCGCAAGGCGTTCCTGCGCCGTCAGGTCCGGGACGATCGCGGCGCAGACGGGTGAGGGCACCGTGAGCAACGCGCGATCTGCCGAGAGCGTCCACTCTCCAACCTTCACGAAGACACCGCCGTCATGCGCCGTGACGCGCTGCACCGCATCTCCCAAGACGAACTCGACGCCGAGCGAGCGCAGACGTTCTTCCAATGCTCGCAACACGGTCGAGTATCCGCCGCGAACGTAGCCGTAACGCTCACCGCCGACTCCGTTGCGACGCGCGCCCTGCAAACGTTTGATCGTCGCGCGTATGAACGCCGCAGACGCGTCGGCATAGTGTTCGCCGAGCTTCGCGCGAAGGAGCGGAGCCCAAATTCGCTCGACGACGCGAGGGCCAGACCATCGCGTAAGGTAGTCGAGTACGCCGCGCCATTCGTAGACGTCGTCTCTTCCGAACCATCGCGCGTGCAGGATCGTCGCAACGAGTCGCGCCTTGTCCACAACGCTCAGCTCCGGTAACGCCAGTAAGTCTCGGCCGCCGGAGAACGGCCGCAGCGTACCGTCGATGTAAAGATTCGTCTGGACGCTTTCGAAGGTCAGTCGGTCTGCTATGCCGATCTCGGCCAGTAACGCGCGCGTGGCCTGGTCCGACTCGAGCACGACGTGATAGAAGCGATCCCACGTTACGTCGCCGATGCGGCACGGTTGCGTCAAGCCACCGATTGCACCGTCGCGGTCGACAATCGTGACGGCTTCGCCGCGCTGTGCTAGACGTAGCGCCGCGATGAGGCCCGCGATTCCGGCACCGACGACGACGATCACGACTCCGTTACCACTCCGGCATGCACGTGATAGGCGCGACCGCACGAGGCGCACGCGACGTCGTGCGTGACGAGCGCCGGATCGCCGGTGAAGCGTAGTATCGGCTTCCCGCAACGGCAGACGACGCCGGCTGAGCGAGCCGGAGCGCCGTAGACGAGGTGAAAATCCGGGATCGAGCGCGTGACGACGGCCGCCATCCCGACCATCGCAAAGCGACCGATCTCGAGGCCGCAGCCGATCGTGCAGTGTGCACCGATCGTCGCACCTTCACGCACGAACGTCGCGAGCGTCTCTTCGTCGGGGAAGGAGGAGCGCAACGCTCGCAGATCCGGCGTCGTCGCGCGAGGAAAGCGATCGTTCGTGAAAACGGTTCCCGCGCTTATCATGACGCCGTCCTCGATCGTCACCGCGGTCGGGATGTAGACGAACGCGTTGATCTTGACGCGATTTCCGATGGTTACGCCGTACGCGACGTACGTCTTCTCCCCGATGATGCATTCCTCGCCGATCGACGTCGAGTGCCGGACGTGCACGTGTTCCCAGAGACGCGTTCCGGCGCCGATGAGGACGCCGTCCTCGACGTTGGCGGTCGGATGGACGGAGGCACGCGGCAGCGCGACGATGCTCATACCGCGATCTCTTCAGCGGCCTCGACGGGCGTCCGACCGCCGCCGCGGATCGACGCGTACGCTGCCTCCACGACGTCGACCGATGCGAGAGCGTCCGACGCATCGATGCGCGCACGTCCGCGACCGGAAGATGCATTGACGAAATCGCTCTGCAGCGCGAGAAACGCGTCGGCTTTCTTGTAACCGCTCCCGACGGACACGGGGTCGCCCGCCGGACCCCCGACGAGCGTCGCTTCGCGCCAACCGAGCGAGAGGCGCGCGCGATCGCCGAAGATGCGCATGTAGTATGGGAACGCACGATCGAGGCTCCAACTCAAGTCGACGGTGACGCCGGCGCCTTCCTCGGTCCCGAGGTAGAGATAGGCGCTGTCCTCTACGGCGGTGAGTTCGCCGCGTGAGTA
>JASHPC010000290.1 GCA_030038335.1 Vulcanimicrobiota bacterium | reverse complement strand
CGTGGAGGACACCCGCACTAACCACTAAGTTGGGTCCGTTCCCCGAAGTCTCAGGGTGGCGTCAGGGAATAAAACGAAGATGGCAAGAGTGGCGGTAGAGCCCATCTCCCTAAGCGAGTTTGTCGCGTCGGTGATTCGTCTCGGCGGCGGCGGCTTCGAGACGGAGCCGATGATGCGCTTGCTGTCCGAGGCTCGCGTCTTCGACCGCGACGTCACGCCGTACGTTCGCGAAGATCCCGAAGGCGGATACACGCGGACCCTCATCCACCGCACGCCCGAGTTCGAGATTCTCGCGCTCACGTGGCCGAAGGGCAGCACGACGCCGATCCACGATCATGCAGGGCAGCGTTGTTGGATGGTGGCGCATTCGGGCGTGTTCGTCGTCGAAGACTACCGGCAAATCGCCGGAACGCGCGAGCCCGGCTATGCGGTAGTAGAAAAAATTGCCACGCTGCCGAATATTACGGTAGGAATGCCGGATTTCCGATACGAGAGCGACCGCGACATCCATAAGGTAAGCGTCGCGCCGGGCTGCGAGGGCGCCGTTTCGCTGCACGTGTACGCGAAGCCGTACACCTCGTGTCTCATCTTTGACGATGCCGCGCGGACGGCGCGCTCGATGCGCTCCGACACCTACTCGCCCTTCTAATGGACGTTACGCTCTCGGCGTCGCCTCGAGAGCTCGTCACCGTCGGAAGCACGCTTTCAATGACGCTGACCCTCGCGAACCCATCCTGGGAGTCCGCTCATGGCGTCACGGCGGGCGTGCCCGTGCCCTACGGCACGTCGTACGTCGAGGGGACCCTCTTGCGGGATGCCGCCCGCTCGAACGAGTTCGCGTTCTTCGGCGAGGGATGCGAGATCGGGGAGCTGAGCGCGGGCGCCCGTACTCTCTTCGCTTGGAAGCTACGCGTGCACGACGGTGACGAGCCTATTCGGATAGTGCCCCAGGTCTTCGCCGGCGTGACAAGAATTTTTGGAGCCGAGCCGATCGTCGTCACGCGCTCGCCCGAGCCCCTTGACCCGGCGCAGGCGTACCGCGTCTTCGAGAGCGCGGCACGGGCCTATTTTACGAAGCTCTTCACGCGGCCGGCGCCGCCGTCGCTCCAGCAGATACTCTCGGCCTGCGCGCTCGCATGCGGGATCGAGGCAGAGCATCCGGACCCGGCACTCGAGGCGCAAGCGCGAACTCTTCACCGCTTGGCGAATGCCGTGCGAGGTCATCACGTGACCGGCGTCGACTCGAAGTTTCTCATGAATCTGCGCGGCTTGCGCGATGCGCATGCCGTCGCGGCGACGAAGGAAGGCCTACGGGCGTTTGCTGCGCTCGACGTCGCGGCCCGGAATCTCGCCGCGGATGATCGCGTTCGCGACGCGATCTCCCTCGCGTAGCTCCGACCGCAGCACGGACACGCCCTGAGGCGCCTCAATCCCCAGCTTCACGACGTTGTGCTTTATCTCCATGACGACGATGCGAATGTCGTCGCCGATCAGAATCGACTCCCGCAGTTTCCGATTGAGGCAAAGCATGTGGAAGGGCCCTCCGTAGCGCTTCTCTCAACGGCGGAATTTCGGGGTCCCAAGAGGCCTCCCCCGTGCCGAAAGCCCCTATTTTGAAGGGCTGCTACCGCTGCGCGACAGCGTGTAGCAGATGACGTCCACGGGGCGGCCGCGCAGCGAGGCGCCGTGTTTCAGGCGGCCTTCCTCGCGGAATCCGAGGCGCTTCAGAAGCGCGCGCGACCGCTCGTTTTCCGGCAGGCAGTAGGCGCGCACGACGTGCAATCCAGCGAGCGCGAACGCGGCGTTCACTAGCGCCCGGACCGCTTCGGTCGCGTATCCTTGCCCTCGTTGTTCCTCGACGAGACTGTATCCAAGCTCGCCACTCTCTTGAGTGCCCTCGCCGATGCGCAATGAGACCCAGCCGATTGGCTCTTCGATGCCGGCGCGCTCGATGAGCCACTCGTAGCGCCCGGGGCCGCGCAGATCCGAGCGGCGACGATGCGACGCGACGAGCGCGACGAACTGCGCGCGTTCCATCGTCGGTAGGTCTTGGTACGTGCGCAGCTCGGCGGTCTGCATGAGGCGCCAGAGCGTCGCGGCGTTCTCCGACGTCACCGGTTCCAGGCGGAGGCGCTTCGTGGCGATGCTCTTGTCGTCGCGGGTCATCGGTGGGATGGAAGTGCGCCATGTCCATCACGACTGCCTACCATGCGAGCGCCCCGGCGCAGGTCGATTTCTCCGGCACCGTCGCGGGCAAGCCGCACTTCTTTTACGGTCGCTGCACCAGAAGAGAGCACGAGTCGTTCGTCGTCAAGACGGATGCCGGTCCGGTTGAGGTCGTCGACAACGTTGGGCTCGCTCCGCCGGTTGCGGTGCAGCGCGGCGACAACGTTGAAGTTTCAGGTGAAATGGTGCACGACCCTGGGCGCATGCCGATCGTGCATTGGACGCATCACGATCCCAGTGGAAAGCATCCGCCCGGCTTCATTCGATGGCGCGGGGGTATTTACGCGTGAGTCGAGAGAGCCAAGAGCGCAGGAATCGTGACGAACCCGTATCCGCGACGTTTCAGATCGTCGATGATGAGGCGCGCGGCCTGCACCGTACTCGTTCGGTTGCACGGCGCGCGGTGCTCCGGCGAGCAGAGAATCCCTTCGTCGCCGTCGTGGAGCACGATGATCGAGCCGTTGCGCACGTAGCGTTCGACGCGTTCCGCGATGACGCGCGGCGGCGGGTTCTCCCAGTCGTGTGCGAGCGGCACGGACCACATGACCGGCGTATAGCCGAGCGCGCGTGCTTCCGAGAGCACGAACCAGTCGCGCTTTCCAAATGGAGGACGCATGAGCGTCGTGCGTGAGCCCGTCGCACGAGCGATAGCCTCGTTCGTGCGCTGGAGCGAGCGCGCGACCTGTGCTGCGCTCATAACGATGAGGTGCGCGTGGTCCCAACTGTGGTCGCCGAGCGCGTCGCCGTCGAGTGCTTCACGGCGCACGATCGCGGGATGCGCGGCGACGGCGCGGCCCACGACGAAAAACGTCGCCCGCACGCGTTCGCGCTCCAGTAGTCGCACGATCTCGTTCGTGTACGGCGGATTCGGGCCGTCATCGAACGTCAGCGCGACGACGTGGTCCGTCGGCGGCCCGCTGACGAGCGTCGGGCCGAAGAGCTGGCTCGCAGGGCTCTCCGCGTATTCGTATGCACCGAAGAGCAGCGCGCTCGCAATCGCGAGGACGGCGACACTTGCGGCGGCGGCGCGGCTACGCGTGCGCATGGCTGCGCGCTCGCGCAATCGCCGCGCGAAACGCGGCGGGACCGAATTTCCGAAAGTCGTTTACAATCTGCTGGTAGCGCGGATCGCGCACGCCTTCTCCCTGCAACTGCAGAAGGTTCGGCAGCGGGCCTTTCGGCGAGAGGTGAATGTGGAACTCGCGCCCTGCGACCGCCGCCCAGTAGTGCGGGTCCGTGAACGTCGCGACGTGTTTGCCGGACTTGTAGTCTTCGGTTTGACGCACGGTCAACGTGTAGTGCGCGCTCGTGTCGCCGCGCGGCGGCTGCGAAGGAAGCTCCCAGACGCCGTCGTTGACGAGTTGGCCGAAGAAAAAGCTCACGTCGTACGTGGCCATCGGCGGAACCTTGATCGTCTCTTTCACGCGCTGCGACGGGCCGTTTGCGCGGACGATCGTGTACTCAAAGCTCGACGCACCGTTCTTGTCTTCCATGGCGTACGTCTCTTCGAAGACTGGCGCCTTATCGTAGCGGACGTCGAGGGAGGCATAGATGTCGCTCGGTGCGGTCTGCACGCGCTCGGCGCTCGTCAGTCGCTTCCAGTCGATTGGCGGGACGAGCTTGATGCTCACGATGATCGCGACGACGATGAAAACGCCGATGGCGAGCCCAACGGGAAACGGGCGTTTCACTGCGTGGCCTCGGCGACGGAGCGGGCGTGCGCGTCGAGGACGCGGTTCACCAGTCGATCGGCAAGCTTGTTTTTCGCGCGCGGCACGTGCGCGACGTCGACTTCGGGAAAGCGCCGCAGCAGGGCAACGGCGCGGGCAAAAAGCGGTTTCAGGTGCGCTTGCTTTACGCGGTACTCACCACTGAGCTGTTTGACGACCAGCTCGGAATCGAGGCGCACGGTGAGGTCGGCGATGCCTCGCTCGAGGGCCGCTTCGAGGCCGATGCAGAGCGCGTTCCATTCGGCGACGTTGTTCGTCGTCGTGCCGAGAAAGTGCCCGATCTCTGCGATGACGGAGCCGTCGGGAGCGACGAGCACGGCTCCGCTCGCTGCCGGCCCGGGATTTCCGCGCGCGCCACCATCGGCAAAGAGCGTGGCCTTCATCGCAAAAAGACGTTCCCGAGCGTGTGGACGCCTGCCTTTTCGGGGTAATATCGAGCCATGAAAGCAGTCAAACTCTGTGGACTAGCAAGTGCATTCATCGCGGTGGCAGCGTTCCTGATGCCGCATGCAGCGCTTGCGGCACCACCGAACGTCTTCTATGGCGAAGTCGTGCACGTGTCAACGACGAACATCAAGGTGCAGGATCCGCACACCGGACAGATTCTGAGCTTCTCACTCGTGCCGCACTTCAATCAACTCTTCTCCGACACCGGCAAAACGACGTATCAAATGACGTACTTGCACAACGGACGTTACGTCGCCGTGATCTACGACCAGAAAGCGCTCGGCCTCCGTCACGCGG
Source organism: Vulcanimicrobiota bacterium (assembly GCA_030038335.1). GTDB lineage: Bacteria > Vulcanimicrobiota > Vulcanimicrobiia > Vulcanimicrobiales > Vulcanimicrobiaceae > Tyrphobacter. Next base: position 70 of record JASHPC010000290.1, on the reverse strand, counting down.
ATCGCATTTACATCATGAACAATGCGAACGAACGCCTGAAAAAGGTAACGGGCTAGGCCAGCACTCCGTG
>JASHPC010000289.1 GCA_030038335.1 Vulcanimicrobiota bacterium | reverse complement strand
GGATGCCCTTTCTTGCAGTGCCGATCTTCTCGCACGCCGCTCTCGACGGCATCGCCTTCTATGGCAGCCACGTAAACGGCACGGACCTGGATTCCGACGAGATCGCTCTTCTCGAGGATCTCGGCGTTGCTGCAGGCGCAGCACTGGATCGTTTGGAAGCGCAAGCATTGCGCCGCGAAGTCGAGCGATTGCGCAAGTCTCTCGCGTAAGAGAAAGGAGTCCGTTCGTCGTGGATCCGATCGATCGTAAGACGTTTCTTGCCTCTGCGAGTGCGGCAACGCTGAGCGCCGCAGCGCCGCGGGCGGCAAACGCCGACACCCGAGACGCAGTCTTCCTCTCGACGTGGAAATGGGGAGTAGAGGCGAATGCGAAGGCCGCTGCGACCTTCGACGGCGGCGGCTCGCTCATCGACGCGATCGAAAAAGGCATCAACGTCGTCGAGAACGATCCGAACGTCACGACCGTCGGATACGGCGGCTTGCCGAACGCCGAGGGCGAGGTTGAGCTCGACGCAGGCATCATGGACGGAACGACGCATCGCGCCGGCTCCGTCTGCAACTTGCACAAGATCAAGAACCCGATCTCCGTCGCGCGCCTCGTGATGGAGCGAACGAGGCACACGACGATGGCGGGCGAAGGCGCGCTGCAGTTTGCCATCGCGATGGGCTTTACGCCGATGCAGCTGTTGACGTCGCGCGCGCTCGAAGCGTGGCTTAAGTGGAAGAACACGCCGGACCACGAGACGTTCTGGATCGGCCCCGAGCATCACGACACGATCGGCATGGTCGCAGCCACCGGCGGACGCGTTGCCGCCGGATGTTCGACGAGCGGACTCGCGTGGAAGATCCCTGGCCGCGTCGCAGACTCTCCGCTCGTCGGCTGCGGGTACTTCGCCGACGACGCCGCGGGCGCCGCGTCGGCGACCGGCGACGGTGACGTTATGACGAACTACGTCACGTCCAAGCACATCGTTCAGAAGATGTCGGAAGGGATGCATCCGCAGGAAGCGTGCCGCGATCTCATGCGGTACATGGCAAAGAGCGCGCGCGATCTTCGCACGAACATGTACTGCGTCATCGCGATCGACACGCGAGGACAGGTCGGCGCGCTCTCCATGAATGCGGCGCAGCCTTTGCATTACGCGCTCTGGCGCAACGGTCAAGGAGCATTGCACACCGCCGAGCACTATCTCTAGCTCTGCGTTCGCGCGCTACGCTCGGGATGACAAAGGCGTGTTACGTGGGCAAGTCGTTGACGTGCGAGGCGTACGTGCGAGCGTCGAAGTACCAGCCTGGGAGCATCTTTGGGAAGCTGATATCTTCGAACGAGTATTCGACGATCTGATCGTCGCCGGTGTATCCGCCTTCGACGACGCCGTGAATGTGCGTGACGATCGGGATTCCGTCGAGGCGGCCCATGGTCACCGTAAAGAGCGTCGGATAGAGCGTGACGTGACGTCCGTCGTCGACGGCGAGCCGGTCGGTGCAGAGCACTTTCTCGAGCTCGAACGTCTTCGGATCGACCCAGAGCTCGCGTAAACGGTTACGCTCGGGATCCCGCCGCGGAGTGAGCACGACGTCGAGCAATCCGTCGTTTGCGCCGACTGAGTCGACGTAGTAATCAGCGTTGATCGTGATCGTGACGTGTTGAATGATCGGCGGAAGCGTTCCCGTCGGTTCGGGCGTTGGCACCCACGAGACTGGATGAGGATGCTCGGGCGCCGGTTCGAAGAGATCGGCCGTCGGAGGTCCGGGATCGTCAAACTCCGGATGATTGTCGTTCGGTGCGACGTCGTTGAACTGTGGCCGCATGAACTCGGGATCGCCAAAGCCGCCTAAACGAAAGATCTGACGCGCCATCGCCGCCTTGTCCGAGGTTCGCGTCCAGATTCTGAACGTGTAGCTCGACGCGTAATCCGGGTAGCCTTCCGCGTCGTTGTTCTGACGAACGAGCGTGTAGACTTCGTAGAGCGGCGGTGGGCGATGCGACCGGAATACGGCGCGAATCTTGTAAAAGACGTCGTCCGGAGACATGCTCGGCAACGGAACGGCAGTTGCGACGCGCGCAACAGGCTTCGCGTGTCCGCTTAACGGACTCGCGAGCAACGTCGCAACGAGCGCGACGAGGATCGCCGCAGCCGAACGCTGTGCCATCGCCCGCAACTTCCTTCGTGGCGCAGCGGCGCCCTTCGTTGCGGACGCACGCTTGTTCCGTCTTGCGGAGGGCGACCTCGCTTGCGCCGAAAGGTGCCCCATGCTAGAATGGCCGAGTCTAGGTTTCGAATTCGGTCCCCATGTTTCTCGTGTTGAACGAGTCGATTCCGAGCAACTAAGAATCTCAACGTCAATAGGAGTCCCTCGTTCACCATGTATCAAGATGAAACTCTTCGCTGCGTCGATTGTGGACGCGATTTCGCGTTTACCTCAGGCGAGCAAGAGTTCTTTGCCTCGAAAGGCTTCCAAAACAAGCCCAATCGCTGCCCCGACTGCCGTGCCGCGCGCAAGGCGTCCGGAGGCGGGCGCGGAGGACGCTCGCAGCGCGAGATGTTCACCGCGACGTGCAGTCAGTGCGGCGGCGTCGCGCAGGTGCCATTTCAGCCCCGCAGCGACAAGCCGGTCTACTGCCGCGATTGCTTCGCGTCGAAGTCCTCGTATCGCTAAGTAAGGCAGGCATAAAAAAGGGAGCCCGGACGGCAACAGCCGCCCGGGCTTTTTTTTTGCTTCAGATGACTTGAAAGAGGCACAGGCTGAGGGGCAGAGAAGGCGAGCCCCAGCAAAAGCCCAGGCTTTAGCAGTGTCTGGTCTCGATTGCTAACGATGCCGGAGGCCGGCTCGTTCCACATGCTAGGTACCGCATTCCAGCCTTCATCCATAGAGAAAGGACGTACCTAGAACAATGAAGACGCTCGTTGCCGCACTTATGGCTGCGGCGCTTTTTGGCACCACGGCGCCGATGGTCGCACTCGCGGACCATCCGCTCACGATCATCAACAACTCCGATCAGCAAATCGACAACATCTTCATCTCGCCGATCGATAGCGACAACTGGGGATCGGACTGGCTCGGTTCAGACGAAGTCCTTCCCTCGGGTCAGCGCGTTACGTTCTCGGTCCAAACCGGTTGCGC
>JASHPC010000288.1 GCA_030038335.1 Vulcanimicrobiota bacterium | reverse complement strand
GAGTACAGCTCGACGGGAACGCTCATGAAGACGATTGCCGGAACGAACACAGGCATGGAGTGTCCCTACGGCGTCGTCGTTGACAACGGTGGCACGATCTATGTCGCGGATTACGACGAGTCAGTGATCGTGTTCTCTGCATCTGCAAGCGGGAACGCTACGCCGGCACGACAGATTCCGGCCAACGGGACGACGGGTCTTACGTATCCGTCCGGAATTGGCATCTACTAAGCTACCAAATTCCGAGCATCGCTTTCACATCGTCTGACGCCATCGTCGCGGGGTCCCACGGCGGCGTGAAGGTGATCTCGGCTTTCGCGCTCGCAACACCGTCGATTGCGCGGACGCGATCTTCAACGGATTTCTTGAAGAGCGGCCCCACCGGACACATCGGCGACGTGAGCGTCATCACCACGGTGACGTTTTCGCCTCGTTCTCCTTCGAGAATGACGTCGTAGACGAGCCCAAGGTCGATGATGCCGAGATTCAACTCGGGATCCTTCACCTCGACGAGGGCGTTCCGTACTTCTTCAACTGTAGGCATTTCGTGGCACGGAGTTGGAGCCGGAGGGTCCCGATTCCCCGTGTGAAAAGGGGGGAGGATGCGAAAGCCGATTTTGGTCGCATCGATTCTCCTCTTTGCGGCGAGTGGTGCGCTCCGCGGCACGGCGCGAGCGGACGTCTCGATTGCCGGCGGCGCTTGGGCGGGCACGTCCCCTGCGCAAGCAGGCGGTGCCGTCATGCTGAGCACGGCGTCGTCGATTCCCGTCGTACCGTTTGGGCTGCAGGCAACTTTGCTCGTTCCGGTTACCAAGCAGGGAGGCTATGCAATTACGGGAGAGATTCGCGGTCTTTCCGGCGGCGGCTTCGGCGGCGCGTACGTCGGCGCCGGTGCGGGAATCGGCAATCTTTCCGTCGGCAGGACGACAGGCCCGGTCGTTACGGTCTTCGGAGGAAAGGGGATCGCACCGCACGTTTCGATAGAGCTGCGGCTCTATCAAGGCTTGCAAGTGGGCGGTACGACTGCCGGTTTCGCAGGTCTGCGCTTCTCACTATGAGCAACCGAGTCTGCAACGTGAGAGTTTGGTAGAATACTGATATGTCGATGTGGGAACCGTTTACCGAGCGCGCTAGGCGAAGCATCGTGCTCGCTCAAGAAGAAGCGCAGCGGCTCGGAAACAATTATATCGGAACCGAGCACATTCTGCTCGGCATCATCTCCGAGGGCGAGAGTCTCGCGGCGAAAGTGCTCGAGTCGCTCGGCGTCAACCTGGCGAAGGTTCGCCAAGAGGTCGAAGCGATCGTGGGCCGTGGCGGCCAAACGGTTCAGCAAGAGATGGTGTTCACGCCGCGCGCGAAGCGTGTCATCGAGCTTGCGTTTGAAGAAGCGCGCCAGCTCAACCACAACTACATCGGCACGGAGCACCTGCTACTCGGTTTGATTCGCGAAGGCGAGGGCGTTGCGGCGCGCGTGCTCACGAATCTCGGAGTCGATCCTGCGAAAGTGCGCGTGCAGACGACCTCGCTCCTCGGCGCGGAGGGCCAACCACCTGCGCCGAAAGGCAAAGGGAAGACGCCGACGCTCGACGCGTACGGACGCGATCTCACGCAGCTCGCGCGCGATGGTAAGCTCGATCCCGTCATCGGGCGCAACCTCGAAATCGAACGTGTCATTCAAATTCTCTCGCGACGCACGAAGAATAATCCCGCGCTCATCGGCGAGCCCGGCGTCGGTAAGACCGCAATCGCCGAGGGTCTCGCGCAGCGCGTCATCAAGGGCGAGATTCCTGAGCAGCTGCGCGATCGTCGCGTCATCACGCTCGATCTCGCTGGTCTCGTTGCCGGAACGAAGTACCGCGGCGAGTTCGAAGAGCGCATGAAGCGCGTGATGGACGAGATCCGCAATGCGGCCGGCGAGATCATCCTTTTTATCGACGAGCTGCACACGCTCGTCGGCGCCGGCGCGGCCGAAGGCGCAATCGACGCGAGCAACATCATCAAGCCGGCTCTCGCGAGAGGCGAGCTTCAGTGCATCGGTGCGACGACGCTCAACGAGTTCCGTAAGCACATCGAGAAAGACTCCGCACTCGAGCGCCGCTTTCAGCCCGTGATGGTCGGTGAGCCGTCAGTTGAAGAGACGATAGAGATTCTCAAAGGGCTACGCGACCGCTACGAAGCGCATCACAAAGTGCAGATCACCGACGATGCGCTCGCCGCCGCCGCGCGCCTCGGCGATCGGTACATCACCGACCGCTTCCTTCCGGACAAAGCGGTCGACCTCATCGACGAAGCGAGTTCGCGCGTTCGCTTGCAGGCAACGCTGCCGCCGCCGGAGATTCGCGAGATCGATGCGCAACTGCGCAAGGTCCTCGCGGAGAAAGAGAGCGTCGTCAACAATCAGGAGTTCGATCGCGCTGCCGCGATTCGCGAACGCGAGGAGAAACTGCGCCTCGAGCGCGCACGCTTCGACCAGGAATGGAAGGACAAGCGCGCGACTGGCGAGCGGGTCTTGAAAGTTACTGCCGAGCACATCGCCGAGATCGTCGGATCCTGGACGAAGATTCCCGTCAGCCGCCTCGCGCAAGCCGAGACGGAGAAGCTCCTCAACATGAAACAGGAGCTCCACACGCGCGTCGTCGGACAAGACGAAGCAATCGAGGTCGTCACGCGGGCGATTCGCCGATCGCGCGCGGGGCTCAAGAATCCGAGTCGTCCAATCGGCCCGTTCATCTTCCTCGGTCCCACCGGCGTCGGAAAGACGGAGGTCGCGCGCAGCGTTGCCGCCTTCCTCTTCGACGATGAAGAGTCGATGGTGCGCATCGACATGTCCGAGTATATGGAGAAGTACGCGGTGAGCAGGCTCGTCGGAGCGCCTCCCGGTTACGTCGGATACGAAGAGGGCGGTCAGCTCACCGAGGCCGTGCGCCGCCGGCCGTACTCGGTCGTGCTGCTCGACGAAATCGAGAAGGCGCATCCCGACGTCTTCAACTTGCTCCTGCAAGTGCTCGACGACGGGCGCCTCACGGATTCTCAGGGGCGGCAAGTCGATTTCAAGAACACCGTCATCATCATGACGTCGAACATCGGCGCGACCGGAATGCAGACGACGACCGACATCGGCTTCCGTTTGCAGAAGACGTCGGGCGAAGACGAGCAACGCGCGTACGAGCGGATGAAGAACAAGATCCTCGAGGAAGTCAAGACGACGTTCCGCCCGGAGTTCATCAACCGCGTCGACGAGGTGGTCGTGTTCCATCAGTTGACGCGCGAGCAGATCGAGGAGATCGTGGGGCTCGAGCTTGAGAAAGTCATGCGCGAGGTGCGCGCTCAGGATATGCACCTGAGCGTCACCGAGGCAGCGAAGGCGTTGCTCGCGCGCAAGGGTTGGGACCCGCAGTTCGGAGCGCGTCCGCTGCGTCGGGCGATCCAGCGCAACGTCGAGGACGAGATCGCCGAAGAGATGCTGCGCGGCAAGTTCCAAACCGGAGATCACATCCTTGCCGACGTCGACGCGAGCGACAGCGAGAAACTCAAGTTCACGAAGATCCCGTCCCTAGAGGCTCCGCAACCACCAGAGCCGGCAGTTACATAGGAATTTGAGAAATATTTGAGGGGTGTGCGCGACTTTTGGCACAGGACTGGCAGCCTGACGGCAGTATGCCAATGTCATGGAGCGCACGACTGAACCCAAAATCGTCCTCCTCGTCCGGCTGCTCAATGCGATAGACGAAGGCCGGCACAGTTTCGAGTCTCTCAAAGACCGGCTCTCGGACGGCGGATCCAAGCGTCCGAGCACGAGAAGCCTCCGGCGCTATCTCGCTGTCCTAGGGGCAGCGGAGTTTCCGTGGCACTTCGACCGCGCCACGAACACCTACAGGTTTGCAGACGGCTATAGCCTGAAGCGTCTCCAGCTCTCGGGTGGGGAACTTTTCGGCCTCGTGGCGCTGCGCTCGATCGCACACTCGATCGGCGGCACGATCGGCGCTTCTATAGGCGAGGTAACGAAGAAGCTCGCGGGCTCGGCGAACGGCGTGCATGCACACGCGAACGGCAACGGCCATGCGCGCGTCGCTTTCCGGCTCTCTGAAATTCGCCTCGACGAACCGGGCGAGCGCGCATTCGCGATCCTTTCGGCGGCCGAGCGCAACGGCCGGAGCGTTCTCTTCGAGTACGAGGACAACGCGGGGAACCGTACGATGCGCCGCGCGGACCCCTACGGTTTCGTCGTTAGCTCAGGACGCATCTACTGCGTTGCGTACGATCACGATCGCAGAGACCGGCGCAGCTTTGCCGTGGACAACGTTTCGAGCGTGGAGGCGCTCGGACAGACGTTCATCCGGCCGCCGGACTTCGACATCGAAGCGTGGGCCGCGTCCTCGATCAGTGGCGTGTTGCACGGCTCGGAACCCGCCGAGGTACGCGTCCGTTTCTCGCCGCGCGTGGCCAAGGCGGCCGTGGCAGCGCGCGTCGTCGCCGAACGCGACGTGGCTCGTCGCGAGGACGGGTCTGCCGAGATCGCCTTTCACGTCGACGACGTTGACGAACTCGTTCGTTGGATTCTCGGTTGGGGCGATCAGGCGGAGATATTGGAGCCTGAGAGCGTGCGCGTGCGCATTCGCGCGCTGGCGGGAACGATCGCGCTCAAGTACCAGTAAAAGCAAGAGCCGCGAGGGCGAAGCCCCCGCGACCCTCGACGTATTCGCTCACCGAGACTTGCACGTCTGGCCCCCGGGTGGAAGACCCTACAGCTCCGTTTCGGCGGTTTGGCCTCTCGGCCGCGACTGATACGCTCGTCGCACTCCGTGTTACCAGAGTGATTGCATGGTAACAGGTTGAAAACAACCGTGCAATAGCTCGAAACGCGTACCCACAAGCTCTCCACAGGAATTTTCATTTATGCACCGTCGCCATCCGATTTATCCACGCGCATTGAGTGAAACGTGAGCGACACGCCGCATGACGTTGCCGTCGACGGACGGCATTTGACGCTGGAACGAATCGAAGCGATTGCCGATGGAGCGCTCGTGCGCGTTACCGACGATGCAGTCGAACGGGTCACGCGCGCGCGGGCGCTCGTTGACGATCGATTTGCGGCGGGAGATTCCATATACGGCGTGACGACGGGTTTTGGACGTCTCGCGAACGTTCCGGTCGATCCCGCAGACGCGGAGCGACTGCAAGTGAATCTCGTGCGAAGTCACGCCGCCGGCACGGGTGCTCCGCTTTCGTCGCGCGTCGTGCGGGCTGCGGGAGCCTTGCGCGTGAACGCGCTTGCCGCGGGCCACTCGGGCGTCCGTCCCGAGACGCTCGCGACGCTCGTCGCGCTGCTCAATCGCGGCGTGACGCCGTACGTGCCTTCGCAGGGATCGGTTGGCGCGAGTGGAGATCTCGCGCCGCTCGCGCACATGACGTTGACGCTCATTGGGGAAGGCGAGGCGTGGTACGAGGGCGAGCGTCTTCCGAGCGCGGTCGCACTCGAGCGGGCCGGCGTGCGGCCCGTTCGGCTCGGCGCGAAGGAGGGCTTGGCCCTCGTCAACGGCACGCAGATCATGACGGCGATCGCGGCACTCGGCGTGTTGCGCGCGGAACGCCTTGCGGAAGCGGCCGACGTCATCGGCGCGCTGTCGCTGGAGGCGTTCCTAGGAACGGATCGCGTCTTTGACCGTCGCATCAACGATCTGCGCCCGCATCCGGGGCAGACGTCCGTTGCGCGTCATCTGCGCGCGCTTCTCGCCGGGTCGCAGATCGTCGAGTCGCATCGAGAGTGCGGGCGCGTGCAGGACCCGTACTCGTATCGGTGCATCCCGGTCGTTCACGGGGCCGTACGCGACGCAGTCGCGTACGCGAGGCGCGTCGTCGAGATCGAAGTGAACTCGGTTACTGACAATCCTCTCGTCTTTCCCGAGGACGGCGAGTTTCTCTCCGGCGGTAACTTCCACGGCGAGCCGGTTGCGCTCGCCATCGACTTCATGAAGATCGCAGTCGCCGAGCTGGCTTCGATCTCGGAGCGCCGGCTCTACCTTTTGCTCAACGGCGAGGAGCGCGAGCTTCCGCTCTTCCTCACTGGCCGCTCGGGAGTGCAGTCGGGCCTCATGATCGTTCAGTACACGGCAGCGGCGCTCGTGAACGAGAACAAGGGACTCGCGTGGCCGTCGAGCGTCGACTCCATTCCCACGTCGGCAGGGCAAGAGGACCACGTGAGCATGGGAATGACCTCCGCGAACGCGCTGGGGCGCGCTCTCGACAACGTGGAGGCAGCGCTTGCGTGCGAGCTTCTCGGGGCGTTGGCGGCGACGGACTTCCGGCGGCCGTTGCGCTCCGGCGCCGGGACACAGGCTGCGTATGACGCTGCGCGCCGCGTGATCGCACCGCTCGTGGACGATCGCGTACCCGCGCCGGATATCGAAAGCGCGCGCCGGCTCATTGCATCCGGCGATCTCGTGCGGGCCGCCGAAGAGGCGTCGGGTGGCGCGCAGAAGGAGCCTGCATGACAGCCTTGGCCGGACCGCGTTCGGTACGCGCGCCACGCGGGGACGAACTCACCTGTCTTGGCTGGCCGCAAGAAGCGGCCATGCGGATGCTCATGAACAACCTCGATCCGGAGGTTGGAGAGCGGCCGGACGATCTCGTCGTCTACGGCGGTAACGGTCGCGCTGCGCGTTCGTGGGACGCGTTCGACGCGATCGTGCGCACGCTGCGGCGGCTCGGCAACGACGAGACGATGCTCGTTCAAAGCGGCAAGCCCGTCGCCGTCTTCAAGACGCACGCGCGTGCGCCGCGCGTTCTCATCGCAAATGCGAACCTCGTTCCGAAGTGGGCGGACTACGCGACGTTCCGCGAGCTCGAGTCGCAGGGCCTGACGATGTACGGGCAGATGACTGCGGGATCGTGGATCTACATCGGAACGCAAGGCATCGTGCAAGGCACGTACGAGACGTTTGCAGAGCTTGCGCGACAGCACTTCGGCGGAACGCTGCGTGGACGCGTCTGCCTGAGTGCAGGCGTCGGAGGCATGGGCGGTGCGCAACCGCTCGCCATCACGATGAACGAAGGAGTCGCTCTCCTTGTCGACGTCGATCCTGCGCGTCTCGCGCGCCGTCACGAGCTGCGCTATCTCGACCGCGTCGCCGCCTCGCGCGAGGAAGCGCTGCGCGACGTTGAGCGCGCGAAGCGCGAGGGCGTGGCGCTCTCCGTCGGATACGAGGGAAATGCAGCCGACGAGTTCCCAGCGCTGTACGATCTGGGATTTCGTCCCGATGCCGTAACCGACCAGACGTCGGCGCACGACATGATCGACGGATACGTGCCCTCGGGACTCTCGTTGAACGAGGCGACGGACCTGCGAAAGCGCGCTCCCGATGAATACGAGCGGCGCGGTCTCGAAAGCGTTGCACGGCACGTCGAGGCGATGGTTCGATTTCAGGACGCCGGCTCGATCGTCTTCGACTACGGAAACAACGTTCGCGCGCAGGCGCAGCGAGCCGGTTTCGCGCGTGCGTTCGCGTTTCCAGGATTCGTTCCAGCGTTTATTCGGCCACTGTTCTGCCGCGGCGCGGGACCGTTTCGCTTCGCCGCGCTTTCCGGCGATCCGGCAGACATCGCGCGGCTCGACGACGAGCTCGCGCGGCTTTTTCCGCATGACGCGAAGTTGCAGCGGTGGCTTCGGCTCGCGCGCGAGCGCATCGCGTTTCAGGGCTTGCCCTCGCGCATTTGCTGGCTCGGATATGGTGATCGCGCAAAGGCGGGTTTGGCGTTCAACCGTCTCGTTCGCACCGGCGCCGTGAAGGCTCCCGTCGTCATCGGACGCGACCATCTCGATACGGGAAGCGTCGCGTCACCGTACCGCGAGACAGAGGCGATGAAAGATGGCAGCGACGCAATTGCCGACTGGCCGATACTCAACGCCCTCCTGAATACGGCAGCGGGCGCGCATTGGGTGAGCTTCCATCACGGAGGCGGCGTCGGCATCGGGTACAGTCTGCATGCCGGCATGGTCGTCGTAGCGGACGGCTCCGAGGACGCGCAAGAACGCCTTGCGTGCGTTCTGACGACGGATCCTGGTATTGGAGTCGTGCGCCACGCGGACGCGGGCTACGACGAAGCGATCGCGACCGCCGACGAAAAAGGCATCGACTGGCGACTCTAGAGCGCTTCTTCGTTCGCGCGCGGGAGATCGTGACGTGCGATACCGATGCGCCGCAGAACGGCGTTACGTTCGAGGCGCTCCATCGCATCGAACGTGGCGTGCTTTCCGTCCGCGGCGATCGCGTCTACGGCATTGACGCGGAGAGCAAGAGGGTGCTCGAGCGACTCTCCGCGGAAGGATTCGAGGAGATCGACCTGCGCGACAGCGCGATCGTGCCCGGCTTCGTCGACGCGCACTCCCATCCACTCTTCGCCGGCGATCGCGAGCCCGACTTTACGGCGAGAACACGCGGCGAGAAGGCAGCGCAAGGGATGCTTTACACGGTCGAGCGCACGCGCGAGGCGTTGCGCGACCCGGCTGCGTTTTTCGAGCGCGTCGTTCGTCGTCGACTGCAAGCGATGCTGGCTCACGGCACGACGACGCTAGAGACCAAGACCGGCTACGCGCTTACGAAGAACGGCGAGTTTGCTCTACTGGACATCATCTCCGCACATCGAGACGACGGCGACGTTCCGCGTCTCGTCGCCACCTTTCTGGGCGCGCACACGCTTCCACCCGAGTTCGACGACTATCGTGCCTACGTCGAGTATCTCGTCGACGAGTGCATCCCCGAGGCACGCACTCACGGAGCCGATTTCGCGGACGTCTTTTGCGAGCCCGGCGTTTTTTCCGCTGACCATGCGCGTCGATATCTCGAAGCCGCTGAAACGCATCGTTTGCGCTTGCGAGCTCACTGCGACGAGATGTCGAACGGCGGCGCCGTGGCGATGGCCGCGCAAGTCGGCGTCGACTCGTTCGACCACTGCAATGCCATCGACGATGCCGGCGTGAAGGCAATCGTGAAGAGCGGCGGAGTGCTCGTCGCTTGTCCGGCAACGTTCGCGTTTCTCGATTTGCCGAAGCGCGCGCCCGTTCGTGCCGTTCTGGAGAGCGGTGGCACGGTCGCGCTCGCGAGCGATTTCAATCCCGGGACGTCGCCCTGCTTCAATCTTCAAACCGTCGCGTACTACGGGCGCAAGCTCTTTGGCTTGACCTCCGCAGAAGCGCTCCATGCAGTGACGCGCGCCGCCGCAGGCAGCATTCGACGTTCGGGCCGAGGCGGGTCCGGTGACCTCCGCGAGGGCGGCTACGCTGACTTCGTAGCGCTTGCCATCGATGATCTCCGAGAGTTCGGGTGGCAGTTCGGTGGAAACCTGGCAACGCTCGTATGCAAAGCGGGGCGGTGCTTCGGATGAACGAGCTCATACGATGCGCGCGCGCGATTGCGGGCGGACGGCAACGTGAGGACTTTGCATTCGTCATCGGCGACGACGGAGCGATCTCTGACGCAGGCGACTATGCGGACGTCCGCGGCCGTAATTCGGCGGTCTCGACGAGAGCGTTTCCCGCAGACCGTTTGATCGTTCCCGGTTTCGTCAACGGGCACAGCCACGCGTACCAAATTCTGCTGCGCGGATGGGCCGACGACTGGGGCTTCGATCGATGGCGCAAGGACGCGCTCTATCGCGTCGTTGCGCGCCTTAGCTCGGATGACGTCTACTGGGTCTTCGTCGCCGCGTTCTCCGAGATGCTGGCCGCTGGCATTACTTCCGTTGCGGAGTTTTTCTATCTCAATGGAAGCGGCAACGCCCACGCGGAGTCCGTCTTGCGCGCGGCGCAGGAGACCGGCATTCGGCTCGTGCTCGCGCGCGCGTGGATGGACGCTGTGCACGCGCCCGAAGCCTTTCGCGAAACGCCCGACGACGCAGTCGCGCGCACGAGCGCGCTTCGCAGTGCATATCCGTCGGCGGCTATCTGCATCGCGCCGCATTCGCTTCACGCAGCCTCCGAAACGATGCTTCGCGCTGCGGTGGACTTCTCTCGGGAGAACGCGTGTGATCTGCACGTGCACGTTGCCGAGACGCGGGAGGACGTCGCGCTTTCGATGGAGACGTTCGGGAAGACGCCCGTGCTTGCGCTCGACGGCGTCGGGCTCTTCACGCAGCGAACCGTCGTCGTCCACGCAATCTACGTTACCGACGAGGAGAAGGCGTTGCTCGGGAGAGGCGCGTGCGCGTCGTTCGTAACCCAATGACGAACGCGTATCTCGGCGACGGACTCGGCGACGTCTCTGGATTTCGCGACCGCGGGATTCCCGTCGGACTTGGAACTGACGCAAACGTCAAGCCTTCGATTTTCGATGAGATGCGCGCCGCGTCGTACGAGCAAAAGACCGTGCGTGCAGACGGCAGCGCGCTCGACGCCGCGGGCGCGTTCGCGCTCGGAACGTCGGAGGGCGCGCGCGCGATCGGGGCGGAGGCCGGTGATCTGGCGCGAGGACTCGCCGCGGACTTCGTCGTGCTTGCTGCAGCGGAGATCGACCCCTGGTCACCGTGGGTCAACGCCGTCGTCTACCGAGGGGAGCGAGCGTGGGTACAGGCGTCCTTCGTCGGCGGCCGGCGCGTCTTCACCGGCGAGGCTTCGCCGCTGGCCGTCAGAGCCAAAGCGGAGAGCGCCCGGATCGTCGCCCGCTTAGCATAGAGGCATGCGTGTAAGTACTTGCATTAACGGTGCGCGCTATGCTATCGTGGGCGGCGAATGCCGCGCCAGCTCACGCCCATCGCCCGCCTAGCCGGGCTCCTCGCCAGCCTCGTTTTCGCCCTCGTCGGCGCAATGCCGACAACTGATACGGCGCCCTCGAGCGCACAGAACGTCATCGCGAAGATGGTAGCGAGCAACCCGGCGCTGCAGTCGTACCGCGCGCACGTGCACGTCGACATGCACATGCTGAACTTCCCGTACTTGAGCCCGCAGTTGGACGGTACGTCGTACTACAAAAAGCCGGCGTCGTATGAAGTCATCTTCGAGAGCGTACCGTTTTACATGAAGAATTTCTCGCGGCTCTTCGTCGACGTGGGGCAACCGAGCTCATGGCAGCGCGACCAGAACGTGGTCCTCGTTGGACCGCGTATGCTCGACGGACGCACGTACCTCGTGTTGCGCATGACGAAGAAGATTCACAGCGACATCCTCGACCATACGGACGCGTACGTAGACCCGCATACGTACGAGGTCGCGCGCATGGAGTGGTATTACCGCAGCGGCGGAACGATCGTCATCACGCAGTCGTACCGGACTCAGCACGGGTTCGTCGTCCCCTCTTCGCAGCACGCGGCGATCGATATTCCGCGCGTCCACGCGGTCGGCGACGTGGTTTTCGACGAGTATCAGATTAACGTCGGCGTCGACGACGCGGTGTTCAGCCAGTAATGCTCGCTTCGAAGACGGCCTCGCCTGAGGAAACGCGGGAGAGAGTCCTTTTCGCGGCGCGCGAAGTGATCGCGCGTAAGGGCAAGCGTGGCGCGACGACGCGTGAGATCGCCGACGTCGCGGGGGTCAACGAGGCAACGCTCTTTCGGCACTTCGGGAGCAAGGGTGCCCTCGTGCTGGCCGTGGCGGAACGGTTTTGTGGACTCGTGGAGTTGCGCGACGTCGTCGCGCAGCTGCGCGGCCCCGTCGATGCCGACCTCATGGCGCTCGGCCGCGTGATGCTCGAGCGCATGGAGTCTCAGAAGGACATCATCCGGTGGTCGTTCGTCGATCCCGGGTACGACAAGGATCTGTTCGCCTCGACTGCGTGGCGTCCGCAGCTCGCACTCCACGGGATCGTCGTCGAGGTCATAGAGCGTCACGTCGCCGACGGAACGCTGCGCGGGGACGCGCGGCGCCTTGCAACGCTTTTCATGGGCATGGTGTTTACGCACGTGCTCGCGCGCGACAAGTTTCCGGACTCGGACGTCCACGCCGAGCCGGATGAGGCACTGGGTTTCTACGTGGACGTATTTTTGAACGGCGTCAGGAGCAGAGGAAGAACGAGTTCGTGAGCACGGAAACGCGCGAGATACAACAACGCGGCACGAATGGCACGGGGACCGCAGAGGACCGAGATACGGAGACGAAGCGCGCTCCGCGCAAGCGCTGGTTCTTCATTGGGGCGGGCATCATCGTGCTCGCGCTCATTCTCATGTACGGGATTCCGTGGCTGAAGTATATGCTCTCGCACGAGGGCACCGACGACGCGCACGTCGACGCCGATATCGTTCAGGTCACGAGCAAGATCCCCGAGCGCATCGATCGCATTCTCGTCACGACGAACCAGTATGTGCACAGGGGACAGTTGCTCATCATCCTCGACAACAGCGACGAACAAGCCCGCTTGCAGCAAGCGCAGGCTCAGTACGATCTTGCGGCCGCCAACCAGCGGACGCTCGTGCAGCAACAGCGTGGCGGAGTCTCGCAGGCGCAAGCGCAAGTCGCGCAAGCCGCCGCGCAGGCAGGCGTTGCGGCAGCGAACGTTCCCGCGGCGCAGCAAGAGTACGACAAGGCCGAGGCGGACCTCGCCCGAACCGAGTCGCTCGTCGCGACCGGAGACGTTCCTGCGGAACAGCTCGACGCGGCTCGCGCAACCGCCGCCGCGGCGGAGGCGCAGCTCGCGGGGGCGCAGCGTCAGCAAAACGCGGCGTCGGCGGGTATCAGCGCGGCGCAAGGCGGCGTCGCCACTGCCGAAGGAAAGCTCGCGCAAGCGAGCGACGTCAGCCAAGTCGAGGCCGCGCGCGCGCAGCTCGAGCTCGCGCAGCGCGATCTCCATTACACGAGGATCTATTCGCCGATCGACGCGTACGTCGGCGAGAAAGATGCCGAGATCGGGCAGACCATCGCGGCGGGCGCGCAGTTAATGACGCTCGTTCCGAGCACGGGCATCTACATCACGGCAGATTACAAAGAGACGCAGCTCGGGAACATGCGCGTCGGTCAACCGGTCGATATCCACGTCGACGCGTACAAAGGCGTCACATTCCACGGGCACGTCGTTTCCATCAACCCGGCGTCCGAGAATACGTACGCGCTCGTCCCCTCACAAAACGCGACGGGGAACTTCGTGAAGGTAACCCAACGCGTTCCCGTGAGAATCTCGATTGACGACCCGCGCGCCGACATGCCGCTGCGTCCCGGTATGAGCGTCGAAACGTACGTTCGAGTCAAGTAATGTACGCGCTCGCACTTCTCGCGGCCGTCACGCTTCCTGCGCGAGCGGTCATCCCAACGCCCGCACCGGTGCCGGTGCTGCCTGCGGTTCCGACGGTAGCGCCCGGCTACGGCGCTCCTAACGCGAAACCCCAAACACCGCAGCTCGTCGGCGTCACCTCGCAGCCATTCGTCGGCATTGCGCTCGACGACGCGATCGGAATGGCGCTCGTCAAGAATCCGACGCTCGCGATCGCGGCCGGAAACCGGCGAATCGCGTTTTACGGCATCGAAGCCGCGAAAGGCGCGTTCGACGTGAAGCTGCAGGTCCAGCCGGAGGTCGACCGCTCGATCTCCGCTCCGCAGAACCCGTTTTTCGCAGGGCCTGATTACGGCCCAATCGTGAGCGGTGACGAGAGCATCACCGGCGGCGTTTCGGGAACGCTGCCAAACGGACAGACGTATAGCATCAACCTTTCGCAAACCCGCACGACGAACAACGAGATCATCAATCTCCTCAATCCGACGTATTTGAGCGCGCTCTCGTTCGTGCTGACGCAACCGCTCCTGCGTAACGCCGGGATGAATGCGCCGAAGCGGCAGGTGCAGCTCTCTATCATCAACGCCAATGCGACGGAAGAGCAGACGCTCGCGACGGTTGCCAATACGATCGAACAGGTCGAGGACTCCTATTGGGATCTCGTCGCAGCGTGGCGCAACGTTGCAATTCAGGAAGAAGCGCTTCGCGAGGCGATCGCGCAGCAGAAGAGCACGATTCGGCTCGCTCGGCGTGGTGCCGGCGCGCCGGTGGACGCGGTCGAGTCCGGTGCACAGGTGAGCACGGAGGAGGCGAACGTCTACTCGGCACTTCAAAACGTAGCAACGGTGCAAAATGAGTTGAAAAGCGAGATCGCGGCGAATCCGGCCGACCCCGTCTGGACGGCAAATCTCGTGCCGACGTCTCCCGTGTTCCACGCTCCGACCGCACCCGCGTTCGCGAAGCTCGTGGAACAGGCGATGCAGAACCGGCCCGAGATTCGGCAGAGCCTCGACGCGGAGCTTCAAAGCGACGTGGACGTCGCGTACGCGCGCAATCAGTTGCGGCCGCAAGTCGACCTAAAGCTCGGATACACCACGAACGGGTACGCCGGCACGCTCGTTCCGTTGACGCCGAGCAACCCGCTCTATCCGTTCGTCTGCCCGACGTCGCCGTGCACCTTCGCAATTCCGCCCGTCCTGATCGGCGGATTCGGGCAATCGTACAACACGCTGCTCCAACAGCGTTATCCGTATTGGAATGCCGCGCTCGTCTACTCGTTGCCGCTTGGAAATCACACCGCCAAGGCGCAACTCGCCGAGGCGCAGGAAGAGCAGCGTCAAACGCAAGTGCAGTTAGAGGCGACCGAAGTGCGCATCGCTGTCGAGGCTCGCAACGCGCTCCAGACGTACGAAGCTGCGCTCGCGCGTCTTGGAGCCGCGCGCAATGCCAGGGTTGCGAGCGAGTCGGTGTATGCCAGCGAGCTTCGCAAGTTCCGTAACGGCACCTCGACGACGTTTCTCGTGCTGCAGCGTCAGCTCGAGCTTGCGCAGGCGCGCGGCACCGAGCTTCAAGCGCAGACGGACGTGAACAAGGCCGTCGTCGAGTTGGAACGCGTCACCGGCGCCATCCTTTCGGATAACGGCGTGAATCTCGATACGCTCGGTTCGAAGGCGCTCTAGGCTCCGAACGCTGCGGCGTCGACGAGCCAGAGCAGACGGCCGCTGTGCGGACGAACGATCTGAGCAGGGCGCAGGCAAGGGTCGAATGACGCTTCGCGGACGGCGTGAAGCGCTTCCGCTTTCTCTTGTCCGGAGACTCCGAAGAGCACTTCTCGTGAGGCGTTGATCACTTCCGGTGTGATCGTCAGCCGCCACTTCGCAGCCTGAGCGGACTGCGCGTAGACTGCGCGCACGAGCGATTCATCGTCGGTAAGAGGATCGTTTCCGGGAAAGAGCGAGGCAGTATGCGCGTCTGCACCCAGACCGAGCATGCAAAGATCGAGCTGAGGCGCCGCTCCGAGCGTATCGCGCAGGATGCGAGCGTATGCGATGGCCGCCTCGACCGGCGGAAGCTCGCCCCGCATCCGGTACACGTTTTCCCGTAGAACGGGCACGCGCGCGAGGAGCGCGTCCTGCGCGGTCTTGTAGTTTGACTCCGAGTCGCTTGGCGGTACGCAGCGCTCGTCTCCGAAGTAGCAGCGCACGCGCGCCCAATCGACGCGATCGCATCGTGGCTGAGACGCAAGCAGATCGTACGCGGCCCGCGGCGTCGTTCCACCTGCAAGCGCGACGTTAAAGACGTCGTGCGCTGCAATCGCATCGTGTGCGGCAGCCACGAACGCGTCGGCGATGCCTTCGGCGAGGAGCTCGGGCGTACGGAAGACGCGTACCTCTGCGCTCATGGCGTCGCTACGGCGAGAGAAGCCGGCCTGCGACCTCGAGGGAGTCGAAGAAGACCGGGTCGGGCTGCTCGTGCAAGATCGCGCGCTCCAGCAACGACGTAATGTCGACGTCGTGCAGCGGCTCGACACGCGCTGGACGCTGCTTCGCTCCGCTTACTTCGAGCCAGACGGCGCCTTCGGAACGCGTGCACAGCTCGGCGAGAAAACGCGTGGCGTGTGATTGCAGCTCGACGCGCGTTACGCGGCGCGCCTGACCCTCGCGCACGATCTCGTACGTAATCTCTCGCGCGTGATTGCGTGGTTGAAAGCTGCCTTTTCCCGCAGGTTCCCAGCCCAGACGGCTCGCGAGCCATCCGAGCAGGTAATACCCTTCGGCGTCCGAGCCGCTCGCGACCGTGACGTGCTGCAAGTCGAAGAGATCTTCGACGAAAGCGTTTGAATCGAAGAAATCCGCGACGACCTCTTGCCAGGGAGCGAGTCGCAGGTACGCGAGATCGTGAAAGAGCGCTCGATGCTCCGTCCCGGCACGATACGCGATGAGATCGCGGAGCGCGGCGTCGTCGTCGATCGCGCGCGAGCTGTCGAGGAGAATCGTGCGCATCCCCGGCGCGAGTTGTCGAAAGCGCTCGTCGGCCGCAGTTCGCGGCGCGACCCAGAGGAGAACGCCGGGCATCTCTTCGGGGAGCAGCGCCATTGTCAGCGCTTGCAGTTGTTCGGGAGATCTGCCGCCGACGCCGAGCTCCGTCCAGTCGTCACCGTCTTCGGCTTTCGCTCCTTCACCAACGCTCGCGTTGAGCACGAGCACGCGCGACGCGTGCCGGGAGGCGAGAAGATGCGCGCGCTCTCGCGCCCACGACAACAGACGTTCGTCCTCCACGAAGACGACGAGGTTCATCGTGGCGATACGAACGTCCGCATTCACAGTCTTCGCCAGTCGTGCAAGAGCCGGAACCCCGTCTCGGGACCTTGGCTTCCGGCGGCGTAGTTTGGAAACGAGAAATCCTTCGTGTTCTGCCACACGTCGAGAACGGGTGCGATGATTTCCCAAGCGAGTTCGACGGCGTCCCATCGCGTAAAGAGGGTTTGGTCTCCGCGCATGGCATCGGCGAGAAGCCGCTCGTATGCCGGCGGTGAGTGGAAGCCGAACCCGGTTCCATAGTTGAAGTCCATGAAAACGCTACGAATGTGACTCTTCGGACCGGGAACCTTTGCCTCCCATCGCAACGCGATGCCTTCGTCCGGCTCGATCTTGATGACGAGCATGTTCGGCTCGATCGCGTCGGTCGACTCGCCGTAGAGACGATGCGGAATCGGTTTGAAGGTGACGACGATTTCCGAGATCTTCTTCGCGAGCCGCTTTCCAGAGCGCAAGTAGAAGGGCACCCCCGCCCAGCGCCAGTTGTCGATGCCGATCCGTAGCGCGGCGAACGTCTCGGTGTTGGATTGTGGCGCGACGCCCTGCTCTTGCCGGTAGCCGGGAACCTTCTCGCCGTCGACGATGCCGGGGCCGTACTGCCCGCGGGCCGACATCGCCATGACGTCATCGTGTCGCGGCGGAGCGATCGCGGAGAACACCTTGAACTTCTCGTTGCGGATCGCGTCGGCTTCCGAGCTCGCAGGCGGCTCCATCGCGACGAGCGCAAGCAGATTCAGAACGTGATTCTGGATCATGTCGCGCAGCGCGCCGGCGTTCTCGTAGTAACTGCCGCGATCTTCGATGCCGATTTTCTCGGCGGACGTAATCTGCACGGACTGGACGTAGTTCCGGTTCCATATCGGTTCGAAGATCGTATTGGCAAAGCGCAGGGCCATGATGTCCTGTACCGGCTCCTTGCCCAAATAGTGGTCGATGCGGTAGACGTCGTGCTCGCCGAAGACGCGCTCGACGGTCTTTTGCAGCGCGCGCGACGATTCGAGATCGATGCCGAACGGCTTCTCGATGACGATGCGCGTCCAGCCGCGCTCGTTGCTGCGCGGGTCCAGGTTCGCGCGCCGAAGCATGTCGATGATGCCTGGAAAGACCGAGGGCGGAGTCGCGAGATAGAAGAGGCGATTGCTCGCCGTTCCGAACGCTTTGTCGTTTTCGTCCAAGCGTTTTCTCAGCTGCTGAAAGTGTCCGAGCTGCTTGAAGTCGGCCGTGATGTAGCTCAGGCAGGGCGCGAACTTTTCCCAAAGTTCGCCCTGCGGTTTCATTCCTTCGGGCGCAAACTCGTCGAGCTGGCTCTTGCAGTATTCGCGGAACTCGTCGTCGCTGAACTTCGTCCGAGCGAAGCCGACGAGCGCGAAGCCGGCGGGAAGGATGCCGCGCGTGCGCAGCGTCCAGATTGCGGGCAAGAGCATTCGTTTGAAGAGATCGCCGCTTGCGCCGAAAAAGACGATGCTGCAAGGATCTGCGATGCGATCGCTCTCGATGCCCGCACGCAGCGGATTCGTACGTTCCGCGTTCTGGCTCGGCGGCGAAGCCGTCGTCTCAAGCACGCGTCGTCGCCTGCTCCGCTTTAATGGCGTGTCCTCCGAACTGGTTGCGCAGCGCGGCGATGACTTTCGCGCTGAACGACTCGTCTTGACGCGACGCGAG
>JASHPC010000287.1 GCA_030038335.1 Vulcanimicrobiota bacterium | reverse complement strand
TGACGCGCGTTCACGTGTGGGGTGCGAGCGGCTACGCGGCGGCGGAAGCGATTCGGTTGCTCGATCGTCATCCTTTCGTCGAGCTCGGCGCGCTCGAGAGTCGCAGTCATGCGGGCGAACCGGTCGCGGCGCACTTCCCGTTGCTTCGGCGTTTCGAGCGCACGTTCGATCCCGCGGGAAGCGTTTTGGAGCACGCGGTTGCAGGCGATGTTGCGATTGCGGCCGGCGCACACGGAGAGGCGCGCGAGATCGTTCCGCAGTTGCTCGAGCGTGGCGTGCGCGTCGTCGATCTCTCCGCGGATTATCGCCTTGATGAATCCGTGGCGTACGGCCTCACGGAGTGGAATCGCGAAGCGATCGCTGCCGCGAGACTCGTTGCAAATCCTGGGTGCTATCCGACGGCGACGCTTCTTGCACTGTTGCCGCTTACGCGATTCGGCACACCAGCGCAGATTCTCATCGACGCAAAAAGCGGCATCACCGGTGCGGGACGCACGCCGTCGGTCGGATCGCTCTTCGCGGAAGTCGCGGGCGAGATCCGGCCGTATGGGCTCGAGGGCCATCGTCACCAACCGGAGATGGAGCGCTTGCTGCGCGACGCTCACCTCGATGCACCGCTGCTCTTTACGCCGCACGTCGTGCCGCTCTCGCGCGGCATGCTCTGCGACGCGTACGCGTTATACGCATCGGCGCTAGCCGAATCGGAGGTTCGCGCGGCGTTTGCCCAAGCGTATCGCGCCTCTCCATTCGTGCGCGTGCTCGCGAACGGAAGGACGCCGAGCACGGTGGCCGTGGGCGGAACGAACGATGCGGAGATACGCGTGGACGTACGCGGCTCCATCGTGCGCGTGCTTTGCGCGATCGATAACCTCGGGAAGGGCGCGGCCGGGCAAGCCGTGCAGAATCTCAATGTCATGCTCGGATATCCGGAGGAGACGGGCTTGGGTGAGCGTGCAATCATTGCTTAAAGTTCGCGGAGGACTCGGTGCCGTTCGTGGCGTGCGCCTGGCGGGCGTGCACGCGGGAATCAAACAGCGCAAGCGCGACCTCGCCGTCATCGTCTTCGAAGCGTCGCAGGTCTGCGCGTCGGTGATTACGACGAACGAAATCAAGGCGGCGCCGTTGCTCGTGAGCGCCACTCACTTGAAGCGCTCCGGCTCCGCGATGCGTGCACTCGTCTGCAACTCTGGTTGCGCCAATGCGGCGAGCGGCGAACGCGGGATGCACGATGCGCGCGCCACGGCGCGACAAGCGGCAGCACTGCTGAAGGTTCCCGTCGAGTCGGTGGTCGTCGCGTCGACGGGCGTCATCGGCGTGAATCTTCCGATGGATCGCGTGCAGAAGGGTCTTGAAAAAGCCGTCGAGCAACTGGAGTCGGGCAGCAAGTCTGCCCATGATGCCGCAGAGGCGATCATGACGACAGACCGCGTGCCGAAGATGTCGGCGTACGCGTTCTATCGCGGTCGTAAGAAGTACGTCGTCGGCGGCATTGCCAAAGGATCGGGCATGATCTCGCCGTCGATGGCGACGATGCTCGCGTTCATTGCAACGGACATGCCGCTGTCGCAAGCGGCGCTGCAGCGCGCGCTGCGCGCCGCTGTCGACGAGAGTTTCAATATGATTTCCGTCGACGGCGACATGTCGACGAACGACGCAGTGTACGCGTTCGCGCCGACGGGGCATGGCGCCGCGCCGCGCACGTTCGTAGAAGCATTGCGTTGCGTCTGCGCGGACTTGGCGCAGGCGATGGTTGCGGATGGAGAGGGTGCCACGAAGACGTTAACGATGCACGTGACCGGCGCGCGCACGGTTGCGCAGGCGCGCACGGTCGCGCGAGCGATCATCAACAGCAATCTCGTGAAGACGGCGCTGTACGGCGAGGATCCGAACTGGGGGCGCGTGCTCTCGTCGGCGGGCGCCGCGCGCGCAGGCATGGATGCGCGAAAGTGGTCGCTGCTGCTCAACGGCAAGTCGTGGGTGGAGAACGGCGGCATCGAAACGCTTTCGGAGGTGGAGGCGCATCGCGAGCTCGAGGAGACGAACGTGACGATGGAGCTGCGTCTCGGGATTGGAAAGGCGGAGGCGACCGGCTGGTGCTGCGACATCTCACGCGACTACGTCCGCATCAACGCGAGCTACCGAACGTGACGGCGACGGACGCGCTTCTTCCGACGTACGGCCGCATTCCGGTCACGGTCGTCTCCGGGCGTGGCTGCACGCTCGTCGACAGCGACGGAAACGAGTACTTGGATTTCATCGCCGGTATCGCGGTGTGCGCGCTCGGTCACGCGCATCCAGCGGTTACGGAGGCCGTTACCGCGCAAGCGAAGAGGCTCGTGCACGCGAGCAACCTCTATTCGCACGAACCGTCGGGAACGCTCGCGCGAGAGCTTGTTGCGCGCGCAGGCATGGTGCACGCGTTCTTCTGTAACTCGGGAACGGAAGCCAATGAAGCGGCGATCAAGCTCGCGCGTAAGTGGGCGTACCGGCGCGGCGAGTCGCAGCGAAGGACGATTCTTGCGTGCACTGGGTCGTTTCACGGGCGGACGATGGGTTCGCTTGCTGCCACCGACAACGCGAAATATCGGGAAGGGTTTGCGCCGCTTCCCGAAGGTTTTGGTTTCGTTCGTTTTAACGACGTCGCCGATCTCGACGCGAAGATCGACGAGAGCGTCGCGGCGTTCATCGCCGAGCCCGTTCAAGGCGAGAGCGGCGTGCACGTTGCGGATGCAGAGTTTCTGCGTGCAGCGAGGCGTCTGTGCGACGAGCGCGGCGCGCTCTTGATCTTCGACGAGATTCAATGCGGCATGGGGCGCGTGGGACCGCTCTTCGCATTCGAGCACTTCGGTGTCCGGCCGGACGTGCTGACGCTTGCGAAGGCGCTCGCCAACGGATTACCGATCGGCGCGATGCTCGTTGGTGAGCGCGCTGCGGATGGACTACAACCCGGCGACCACGGCTCGACGTTCGGCGGATCGCCCATTCCCGCAGCGGCCGCGCTCGCGCACCTGCGCGTGCGAGACGAAACGCAGCTCGAGAAGAACGTGCGCGCACGATCGGAGCAGGTATTTGCCGGGTTGCGCGCGCTAAGCGAGCGTCACCCGCGCATTATCGGCGAGCCACGCGGTTTGGGACTGCTCGTTGGCGTTTCCGTTTGCGAACCTTACGAGGCAAAGGCTATCCAGACCGCGGCACGTGAACGGGGCTTGCTCGTCGGCACCGCGGGCGGCAACACACTGCGGTTCGCTCCGCCGCTCATCGTGAGAGAAGAAGAAGTTGAGCGCGCGTTGGGAGTGGTCGAAGACGCTGTTGACGGAGTTGAAGGCTAGTACATTGTGAGGTGAGAAGGATTCTCTCGGTGCGCGCACTTCGAGGGATTACTTCTGCCGTAGCTCTCATCGCATTTGCTGCGCTCGCTGCGTCGGTTTCTTCGGCGTCAAGCTCGGTTGCGCGTGGCGATAGCCCGTATCTCGTAACGTGGGGCATGGAGACGAAAACATTTCCCGGAAGCGGCAATGGGCACGACTTCATTGCAGTCTTCGACGTCACAAAGCCAGATTTCGGGCATCTTGTC
>JASHPC010000286.1 GCA_030038335.1 Vulcanimicrobiota bacterium | reverse complement strand
AGCGACGCAATGCGCTTTCGCTTGCGATGATGCGCGAAATGACCGCGCATCTGCGCGCGCTCGCAAGCAATGCGGAGGTTCGCGTCATCGTCATCGCTGGCGAAGGTGCCGCGTTCTCTGCAGGTCACGACTTGAGCGAGTTGCGTGGGCGCCAAGAGGAATCGTATCGCGAAATCTTCGATGCATGCGTCGAGCTCATGAACGCGATTCGCGAGGCGCCTCAACCCGTGATCGCGGAGGTGGCACGCATCGCAACCGCCGCGGGATGCCAACTCGTTGCCGCCTGCGACCTGGCTGTTGCGTCGACCGACGCGACATTTGCGACGCCAGGCGTGCGCATTGGACTCTTTTGCAGCACGCCGATGGTCGCGCTCAGCAGAGCGGTCGGACGAAAGCGCGCGATGGAGATGCTGTTGACCGGCGAGCCGATCGACGCGCATACCGCGTGCGCGTGGGGACTCGTGAATCGCGTCGTTGCAGCCGGCGAACTGCGGAGCGCGGTGCTTGCACTCGGAACGCGCATTGCCGAGGCGAGTGGCGCGGTCGTTGGCATCGGCAAACGTGCGTTCTACGACCAAATTGCCTGGGAGGATGCTGAGGCGTACGCGTACGCGCGTAATGTTATGGTAACGAATGCGCTGCACGACGATGCGCAGGAGGGCATCGGAGCCTTCCTCGACAAGAGGCCAGCAAGGTGGAGGGGGCCCGAAAAGGCCCGCCGAAGCCCCGGAGCCGGATAAACGCGACGCCGCGGTGAGAAGTGGGCAGCGCCCCGGCGTATGAGAAGCAGACGTCGCCCACACCCGGTATGCGGGAAACCGCATACGCGACGGCAAGAGCCTCGCCTACGGCGAGGCCTCTTGTTTTCAGGGAAGGGCGCCCGCGCAAAAGCCGAAAGGTCATGAGGTGACACGAGATCCGCGCGTACGATACGCGGCACTTGTCGTACTAATAGCGCTGCTCGCATCGTTGGCGGTAGCAGCGTTTCGGCTGCGCGTCGAGTCGGAAACGCGCCGCGTCGAGATCGCGATGGATTACTCCGACTTCGCGCAGCTTGCGCGCGCGTACGACTACAACCCCGCCGCGTTTCTCGTCGCGTTACGGCGCGCCGGCCTGACGTCGCTCGCGCTCACCGAGGAGCTCGGTTCCGACATCGGTACCAACGGTAAAGCGTTCGCGGCCACCGGCGGCGCGTTGCTCTCGCAGTCGAAGGTAACGGCGCTCTCCGATCCGCTGCTCGCCTCGCTCGCGCGGAACGGCAGACTGCGTCCGAACGCGATCTATCTCGTCGTGACGGACGCGGCAACGTATCGCCGTTATCGCGCGCAGCTGCCACTGCACTTCATGCCGCGCAGCATTCACGTACTGCGCGACCGCGCTCCATGGATCATCGAAGTCGACACGCAACTCGACTACTTCAACGCAATCGCGCTTGGCATCCCGACCGACCAGATCGACCTCGCGAAGCACCTGGGGCTTCTCGTGATCCCGCGCTTCCAGAACGACGAACGCTTCACGCGAACGCAAATGGACGCGCAGATCGGCGACGTTCTCCGAAATGACCCGAAGGTTTCGACAGTGGTCTTCTTCGGCGTTCACAACGAAGTCTGGGGATATCCGGACCATCTTCCGGATGCAGGCGCCGCCTTCAAGGAGCGGGGACGTCACATCAACTTCGGCTTGATCGAGACGTACGATCCCTCGCAGGTGCAGAAGGGCAGCGAGACGCTCGGAAAGGAGATTCCGGGACGCACGGTGCGCGTGCAAGCGATCGCGCGCGGCGAACTCGAGAAGATCTCGCTCGACGACGTCGTCGACCGATACGTGCTCGGCGTGCGCGAGCGTAACGTGCGCGTGGTGTACCTTCGCAGTTGGCAGCATCAAGACGGCAATCTCACGATCGAGCAGACGAACGTCGAGATGGTGCGGCGCATCGCCGACGCGCTCAAAGCGCACGGCTTTCGGCTGGGCCGCGCGACGCCGGTCGTGCCGTACCACGGCGACAGTCGCGTGCTCGTCGGCATCGCAGCGCTGGGGACGCCCGCGATGTTCGTGCTGCTTCTCCTCGTTCTCGGATGGTACCGGCGCTGGTTAGCTGTCGTTGCGTTCGTGCTCACGATCGTGCTCTACATTGCGGGCATCGCGCTCCATCATGACGTCTTCGCGCGCTCCGTCATCGCGCTCGCAGGCGCGCTGCTCTTTGAGATCGCCGCATTTCTCGCGCTCGCTCCGGCGTTTGCCGACGTTCCGCGCGAGCGAACGGGCGCACAGATTCTACGCTCGATACGGTGGACGCTCGTGGCAACAGGCGTCGCGCTTCTCGGTGCGCTGCTCGTCGTCGGTCTCATGAGCTCACCGCTCGTCATGGAGGAGATAGAGCGCTTTCGCGGCGTCAAGCTCGTGCTCGCGATTCCTCCCGTCGCAGCGTTGCTGCTCTATCTTTTCACGGACAAGTATCCTATTGGATCGAAGCGAGCGCGCGACGTCTTTTTGACTCCGGTTCAGGTCTATCAGCTCTGCGCCGGAATCGTCGTGCTCGGGCTCGGAGCTCTCCTCGTCATGCGCAGCGGCAACGATAGTGACATCGCGCCGTCTCATGCCGAGCTCGTCGTACGTCATGCGCTCGAAGCGGTGCTCTCGGTTCGTCCGCGGTTCAAGGAGTTTCTCGTCGGATATCCGTCGATGATGTTGATTGCCGCGTTTGCTCCGGCGCATCGCCGCCTTCTCGGCTGGCTGCTGGCGCTCGGCGCAGGCGTCGGCATCGGCGACATCGTCGACACGTTCTCGCATCTGCACACGCCGCTCTTGATCTCGATCGTGCGCATCTTCAATGGTCTGTGGATCGGAGTTGCAGTCGGAGCGATTCTCGTGTGGATCTACCGCCGTTTCGTTCTCGCCGCTCATTGATGCGCGTGTTGCTCTCGGGTTACTACGGGTTCGGCAATCTCGGCGACGAGGCATTACTCGAAGCGATCGTCGCAGGTATCCGGCGCCGGTTATCGCAGGCGCAGGTTGAGGTGCTCTCTGCGAGACCTGACGAGACGGCGGAGCGCTACGGCGTCGAGTCGACGCAGCGATGGGAGATGCGCGCCGTCCGCCGCGCGATCGCGCGCGCGGACGCGGTGGTCTCGGGCGGAGGGGGGCTCTTGCAGAGCGCCACGTCGTTGAGAAGTTTGATGTACTATGCCGGCATTATCCGCGAGGCGGGACGCACGAAACG
>JASHPC010000285.1 GCA_030038335.1 Vulcanimicrobiota bacterium | reverse complement strand
CGTCGTCGTGGTCACCGTCGAGATGAACGGCTCCCCGTTGCCACTCACGTAGAGAAAATAATAGTCGTCGCCGTTCCAGTCGTAGTACGTGTCGAGCGTGTCGGTGCTTTGCACGCAGACGAGACCCGCAGACGTCGACGTGTACGCGTCGATGACGGTGTTCTCGGTAAATCCGAAGAGCGGATCGATGACCTTTTGCGTGCTCTGAACTCGGTTGCCCGACGTCCCGTACGACGACGGCACGGAGCACGCCCCGGGATAGGTAATGCCGGTTGCGATCGCTCCCGCATACGCCCACATCTGCAACGGGCTCGTGCTGAAGAATGCGGGAACCGACAGCGTCTCGGTGCACGAACTCCCGCAGCCGGTGGCTGCGCTCTCTGTCGCGGTGAAGGTCACGTCTCCGCCCGATGGCGCAGTCCAGGCAAAGCCGCTGAAGTAGCCGCTATAGAACCCCGCCGAGCCGGAGGCTGCATTCCACGTTCCAGATGCGTCGCTATTGACGGTGGCGGTGTCGTTGATATCCTGGTTCGAGTCTGTTTCCGTCTCGACGTACGAGCCATCCGCGTTCGTCGTGCGATCGATGGTCGTTCCGTCGGTGTACGTTTCCACCGATGACTTCGCCGCCGTGTTCGTCCACGTCGCGCCATTGGTCTCCGGGCTTTGGTCGATGACGAGCGGCGTCGCATACGTCACGGTTTGCGTGTCGCCTTCGCCGTCGGCGAAGCTGCTTTCCGTCTCGCCGACGTTCGTGACGGCACCGTTCGGGATGGGCGTCGTGTCAGTCGTCGTCGTCTCGTTGAGCGTCTCGTTCGGCTCTTGCACCGTCTCGCTCGCCGTGACCGAGCTGCTGCCCGGCGTCGACTGGACGCTCTCACTCAACGAATACGTGACGTTCGTATTCGGATAGGGCGTCACGCTTGGGTCGCCCTCGCTCGGAGGATAGCCGTCGTACGTCGTAACGATGTTTTCGCTGCCCGTGTACGATCCCGACTGAATCGTCGGAGTCGTCTGCGGTACGGGTCCGGGGCCAGTGCCACCACCACCGCCGCCTCCCCCACAGGCGACGAGCACTAAACCGAGAAGTGCGGCTGCAACGAATAGCAGCCGCCGCGAAGATGGGAAGCGCTCCATGCAACTGAGATTCCAAGTGCCTCGAGCGAAGTCCCGTTACGCATCGCTCGCGATTGCATTTCTTTTTTGCGCGCTCTCCGCTTCGATTGCGCCATCGCTCTCTCGCGTACTCGACGGCGCGACGATCGTCAATAGCGGTTCGACGAATACGGTCGGCTGGCGCATCACCCTGCATTCTGATGGGAGCGGAAGGACGGGAGGCCGCGCGTTTACGATTCCGCGCTCTCTCGCGTCGAAGTTCTTCGCCGACGTCGCCGCCGCGCGTAACCCGCGAAATCCCGCACGCGGCTGCATGAAGAGCATCTCGTTCGGGTTTCATCTCAATGTGACGTGGCACGGCTGGACGTCTCCGGACCTCTCGTGTCCCGCGGAGTCCGAGCTCGCGGAGTCGCTTACCGCCGACGTGAACCGGATCGTCGAGATCGCGAAACCCTCGGGCGGTATGCGCCGCGTGCGGTTTCCTTTAGAGCCGCGGCGTCCGCCGCCGACACCTGCTTGACTGCGAGGGACCAGCGCGTGGAGCGCCCAAGAACGACTCCCGTGAAGCGACTCTTTTTTCTTTTGCTGGTGCCGGCGCTCGCCGTTGCACTGGTAGGCGGGCAAGCCGGACACCTCATCGCACGCGCCCAGACGCCGAACGCCGCTCCGAGTGCGACGCCAAGTATGCCGCCGGCAACGGCCGCGCCCTCTCCGAGTCCCACGCCGACTGAGATGCCCGGCGTCGACAGCCTGTTTCAGGGACAAGGGCGTGGAGCACGGGGCGGCGTCCACGGATCGCCTTCTCCGCCCGTTCCGCAACGCGTCGGCATCGAAGGGGTGTGGGAGTTGGCGATTCAGCGCGGCAGCGACACGACGTACACGCATCTGAAGCTTCGCCAGCAGCAAAACGTTCTCACAGGGATCTACATCGACTCTTCCAACAAGCAGGCGCCGATCATCGGCACCGTTACGGGCAATAACGTCCGCATCGTCATCTCGTACGCCGACGGCTCGACGATGGTTATCAGCGGCACGCTGGACGGCACCACGGACATGATCGGGCTCATAACCACGAGCACAGGTCAGGTGCCATTCTCGGCCGACTACCGCCCGAAGGAAGATTTCTTCGATAATATCAACGAGCAGCCGGGCGGCCTTACGAACCCCTTCCCGTCGCCTCCGCCCAAATAAGGGGCTCCGAGCAATAGGGTCTCCGGACTGAAGGAGAGCCTCGGTCCGTACTGTATAGTCCAAGCGAGCGCCCCCAATTTCGGGGGGTGTGCTGTCTTGGAGACACATGCAGTTAGAGCAGGTCGACCCGCGTACGGCACCGGCCGTTGCGAGGCGTTCTCGTTCTCTTCTCCTTCTCGTCGATGGCGACGGGCGCGTCGTCCTGGGCGAAAACGAAGCTCTTCAACTTCTGCTAAGGCATCTTTCGTTTGGACCTGAAGGCCGTGCGCAGCTCGGAAGCGCTCTGCGCGAGCGCATTCGCGAACGGCTCTCAACCGTGCACGGTCCCGGCGAGGCTGCGGCGCTCGGCATCGACCACCTCGTATTGCGCGTCATTCCGATGTCGGGCTGCATTGGATCGTACACAGCCTTGACGGTTGAAGCGGTGCGCCGGCGCGAGGATCTCGTCTCACAGCGAGCGCGTTACCACCTTACGCGACGTGAAGTCGACGTTTTGCGCTTGATACTTCAAGGGTTGACGGCTGCGGAGGTCTCCGAAGTGCTCCTCATCACCAAGAACACGGTGACGGATTATTTCAAAAGCCTGTTGCACAAGACCGATTCCAGAAATCGCTCCGAGATGATCGCGAAGATTCTTGGCTGGGAGGCAGCGGTCTAAAAAGCAACGCGGCGAAGAGACAGCCGATGCACGATCGCCCCTTCGGATTTTCCACTCGCGCCATCCATGCCGGCGCACCTCCCGAACCCACGACGGGATCTCGAGCAGTACCCATCTATCAAACGGCAGCGTACGTGTTCGGATCCACCGAGCAGGCCGCCGAGTTGTTCCAACTGCGAAGCTACGGGCACATTTACAGTCGCATCAGCAATCCAACCGTCTCTGCCTTCGAAGAGCGTATCGCGAGTTTGGAAGGCGGTTTGGGTGCCGTTGCGTGTTCGAGCGGGCTGGCAGCGCAGCTATGCATCGTGCTCTCGCTCGCTCAAGCCGGCGACCACATCGTTTGCTCGCAAAACGTATACGGCGGAACGGTCACGCAACTCTCGGTCACCGTGAAACGCATGGGCATCGAGACTACCTTCGTTCCCGTCGGAGACTTCGATGCGATTCGCGCCGCGATGCGGCCGGAGACGAAGCTGCTCTTTGCGGAGACGATCGGAAATCCGTCGGGAACGATCGCCGACCTGCCGAGGTTGGCTTCGCTCGCGCACGAGCACGGCGTGCCGCTCGTCGTCGATAACACGTTTGCGACGCCGTATCTTTGCAGGCCGATCGAACAAGGCGCGGATATCGTCGTCCATTCGGCGACGAAGTTCATCGGAGGCCATGGAACGACGATCGGTGGCGTTCTCGTCGAGTCCGGACGTTTTCCGTGGGGAAACGGCAAGTTTCCGCTCCTCTCAGAGCCGAGTCCCGGGTATCATCAAAAAGTCTTCACGGAAACGTTCGGCGAGTACGCGTTC
>JASHPC010000284.1 GCA_030038335.1 Vulcanimicrobiota bacterium | reverse complement strand
CTGCCGGGCTTGAGAAAGATCGCGATGAGATCGGCGATGAACTTATTCCATGCGCCGGCTGCGATGAGTCCGAACGCTACAGTCGCGAGTGCAAGCATCGTTCCCACGTACGTCGGTTTGACTTCCATAGTGCCTCCTACAACGGTTTCGGGCAAGATTGAAAAAAGATGGAGCCGTCGACGGGGATTGAACCCGTGGCCTTTTCCTTACCAAGGAAATGCTCTACCACTGAGCTACGACGGCGTGCTTTGGAGCGGGCGGCGGGAATCGAACCCGCGACATCAGCTTGGAAGGCTGAGGCATTACCACTATGCAACGCCCGCGCACCGTTTGCAAACTTGGGCAGGGCTGGATTCGAACCAGCGTAACGCTTTCGCGTGCCAGATTTACAGTCTGGTGCCATTAACCACTCGGCCACCTACCCACGGTCCTTAGAGAAAGGACTGCGTAGGGTACGCTCCCGACGCGCGCGAGTCCTCGCAGCGCTAAGCCGGCGGTGGGACTCGAACCCACGGTAATGCCAGTTTACAAAACTGGTGCTGTCGCCTCTGAGCCACGCCGGCATCTGTTCGAGCAAGCAACTTCTGCGGCGCCTGAGTACTTTCCGTCATTTCGCAGCGCAGGTCGATCGCGCATCCGCGGCAGAAACCCGCTCAAATGAACGTGCTCATCATCGGCGGGGGTGTGTTCCTCGGTCGAGCTGTGACGGATGCTCTTCTCTCTACTGGTCACAGCGTGACGCATTTCAATCGTGGCAAGAGCACTGCGCCGCGCAGCGACGTCGAAACTGTAGCCGGTGATCGTTTGGAACACCTCGATCGGCTGCAACGGCGCAGATTTGATGCAGTTGTCGATACCTGCGCGTACGTACCGCGTGCCGTGGAGATCTCCACGCAAACGCTTCTCGCTTCCGTCGAACGGTACGTTCTCATCTCGACTCTCTCCGTCTACGACTACGACGTGGCGACGCCGGAGACGCGAATCGACGAAACGTGGCACCGCGTCGGACTTCCAGCCGGCGCGAGTCGCGATGTCATGGCCGCGGAGACGTACGGTGCGCTCAAGGCACTCTGCGAGGATGTCGTCCTTCAATCCTACGGAGAGCGCGCATTGGTACTCAGGTGCGGTCTGCTCGTCGGTCCCTACGACCCGACGAACCGCTTCACGTACTGGCTCACGCGTGCAGCGCGCGGCGGTAGAATGCTTGCGCCGGTCAGTCCTGACTCGCCGATGCAGTTCATCGACGTACGCGACGTTGCACGCTTTACCGTACGGGTTCTGGAGAATCACTTCGAGGGAGCCGTTAACCTCACGGGAATACCCGCCAGCGTGACGCTTGGCGACGTCATCAACACGGCTTCAACGATCGCCGGATCGCATCCCGACGTGCACTGGCTCGATACGGACGCAATCGAACGCGCGGGCCTTCAGGAGTGGAGCGATCTGCCACTCTGGGTACGCGATGCGAGGTTCTCGAGGATCTTCCATAACGTTCGCATCGACCGCGCACTCGGCGCCGGGCTCGAGTTTCGCCCTCTCGATGAAACCGTACGCGATACGCTGGCGTGGGCGGCGTGCACTCTTGATCGTCCAACGCCTCACGGCATGACACTGGAACGTGAAGCCGAGGCGCTCGCGTCCGTGGAGGGTGTGCAGCAGTGAAACCGGTTTCCCCGAGGTGGCGGGAATCAGGTGCCGTCCTCGTCTGTGAAAAATGTTACAAGTCGCGTATTCCCGACGAAACCCCCGAGATCGCCGAACGATTCGGGGATTTTCGGCTGCGCGAATGGCTCAAGCAGCGATGCAAGGACGCGGGATTCGGGAAACGCGTGCGCGTGATCGGTACGACCTGCCAAGACATTTGCGCGATCGGAGCCGTTACGGTGACGATTCTTCCCGTCGACGCTCGCGGTGACATGGAAACGTTCACCATCGATCCGTTGGAAGACCGTGAGACGATCTTCCAGCGAATCGTCGAGCGCTTAGGTTCTTGACAGCAGGTTATTGGAACTCGAACTCGGCGAGGTTCTTTTCGATCTTCCGCTTGACACGCTGCAGTGCGTTGTCGATCGATTTCACGTGACGACCGAGATCCCGCGCCATCTCCTGGTAGCTCTTCCCTTCCAGATACGACTCGAGAACCTGCGACTCGAGCTCCGAGAGATTCTGCCGAATCCTCTGCCGAATGTCGTCGGAGACTTCTTGCGTCACGACGAGCTCCTCGGGATCCGACGTTTTCTGCGAAGCCATCACGTCGAGCAGCGTACGCTCGCTGTCTTCGTCGTAGATGGGCTTGTTCAGTGAGATGTACTGGTTGAGCGGGATGTGCTTCTGGCGCGTCGCCGTCTTGATCGCCGTGATGATCTGCCGCGTGATGCAGAGCTCGGCGAACGCTCGGAAGCTCGAAAGCTTATCGGCCTTGAAGTCGCGTACCGCCTTGTAGAGGCCGATCATCCCCTCTTGGATGATGTCCTCGCGGTCCGCGCCGATGAGAAAGTAGCTCTTCGCTTTAATCCGGACGAAGTTCTTGTACTTGTTCAGCAGATATTCCATCGCGAGGTTGTCGCCCGTCTTGGCGATTGCGACAAGGTCTTCGTCGACTCGCTGCTGGTACTCGATTCCATCCGAGACTGGATGGGTCATTGCCATGTTCGTGTGCTGCCTCGTGGGAGGACTTGCCGCAAAAACCTCAGCCGAAGCCAAACGGACGCGGCACGTCCCTGTCAGTATAGAAGGGTGCCCCTCCCCCGTCAAGGACGAGTGCTGTTGCGCTGCCTGACGACTTCGTAGAGCAATACAGCCGTCGCGACCGAGGCGTTGAGCGACGCAAGCTGGCCTCGCATCGGGATCCTCACGAGTCCGTCGCACTCGCGCTTTACCAGAGGCGCTAAGCCACTGCCTTCCGCCCCAATGACGAGGGCGAGGTCCCCGCGGAGGTCCGCCTCCGCCATTGGTTTGGCCGCTTGACTCGCATCCGCGCCTGCCGTCCAGACGCCATTGCGCCTAAGCGCACGAATTGTCTGCGCGACGTTGGTGACGCGCGCGACGGGAACTCGAGCCGCGGCGCCTGCGGCAGCTTTGCGCACCGTCGCATTGACGCCGGCCGAGCGCCGTTCTGGCAGAATGATGGCGTCGACGCCCGCAGCTTCAGCCGTTCGTAGAATCGCGCCGACGTTATGCGGATCGGTGAGGTGGTCGAGCACGACGAAAAGCGCAGGCTGCGTTCGCTTCGCGCGAAGAACGTCGTCGAGTGAAGCATACTCAAACGGCGGCGCCATCGCCACGACGCCTTGGTGCGCTTTGAATGGAAGCCTCCCGAAAAAGCCTCTATCGTCGAAGCGAACGGGAACGCCGCGTTCCTCCGCGAGCGCTATGAGCGCGCGCAGAGCAGCGTCTCTCTTTCGATCGCGCGCAACGTGCACTCTGCGCAGCGCTTCACCGGCAGCGAGCGCTTCGCGAACCGAATGCACGCCGTAGACGACTTCGTCGAAGTCGAGCGCGTCGCGACGCCGGTCGTGATGCCGTCTTACGTTGTGACGCGTCGCCATTTCGGACCACTTGGCGTATCGACGATTTCGATCCCACGCTCGAGTAGCTGCTCGCGATAGCCGTCGGCAGCGCCCCAATCCTTGCGCTCTCTCGCCTCCTCGCGAGCGCGCACGAGCTCTTCCGCGCTCGCATCACCTGTCGCATTGCCGAGCGTCTCCCATACGCTCCCGGAGTCGCGAAGCCACGACTCCTTCGGCTCGATGCCGAGCAACTGCAATGCATCGCTCAGCTCGCGCAGGTTGTCCACGGCACGGTCGGCATTCGCGTCCACGCTGGTCGCAAACTCCACCACCGCAGCGAGCGCGACCGCGGTATTCATGTCGTCATCGAGCGCCTCTGCGACTTGAGACTGGAGCGTCGACGCACTCGCTCGCTGCGATACAGCACCATTTGCGCGAGCAGCAAGTGCGCGATACGTCTTTTTCACGCGTTCGAGAACGATGCTTGCGCCGGCGATCGAATCCTCCGTGAAGTTCATGACCTTGCGATATCCCGTCTGCAGGAAAAGCAGGCGGATCGCCTGAGGATCGTGCCGCTTGAGTAAATCGGCGAGCGGTTCGAAGTTCCCGAGTGATTTCGACATCTTACGACCGTCGAAGAGCAACAGGCCGCCGTGCATCCAGAGATTTGCCATCGGCGGGTGCACCATGAGCGGTTCGCTCTGCGCGATCTCGTTTTCGTGATGCGGAAAGATGAGATCGGCGCCGCCGCCGTGGATGTCGAAACCGAGCCCATCCGGATCGAGCAGCGCCCGCGACATTGCCGAGCACTCGATGTGCCAGCCCGGCCGGCCCGCGCCGAACGGCTCGAACG
>JASHPC010000283.1 GCA_030038335.1 Vulcanimicrobiota bacterium | reverse complement strand
ATCGAGGCAAGATTGAAACGCGTCTGCAGCGTGTTCGGAATTCTGTTGGCGCGGTCGGCTAGCCCGTACGCATGCCGGAAAATCGGCCTACCATCCTTCGCAACCAGAACTGTTCCCGCAAACGTACCGTTCGCGGCATCACGGTTCAGACTGGCCGAAAGTGTGGTGAGCAGTCGATCCTGACTCAGGCGCGGCTCCGCGGGAGGAGCGAAGACCTCTGTGATTCTCCCCGCGCGGTCGAGCCACATTAGCCAATCGATCCGACTCCTCGGCGTCGTGATCAAGAAGGCGTAGAGCCTCCCCTGCGGGAGTGCTTCGGAGTCAGTGAAGACAAACGACGTCGGCCTGCCAAGAGGTCCGTAGTAGGCCTTCATCTGTTTAAGGAAAGTCGGCGTGAGGACTTTAGCTGCTTTGTCCGTTAACTGCGACCGATCGCAGCTACCTGTCTGCAGGCATTCGAACCATTTCTCCGCGAGCACCCGAACCCGAGGATCCACGCCAGCCGCGACGGCTTGTGCGTCCACACCGGAATGCAATGCGATGGATCCGGCCACTGCAACGGCGGCGAGGAAGGCCACTATCGAAACGAATCCAGACGGCAAGATGACGTACTCCTGGCTCGCGCCAACCACACGGCAGTGGTTATCCGCAGCGTGACGATGATACCGACGTCAAGCAAAAATGACCCTGCCAAAGGCCATTTTTTTTGATGCGTCCCTCGACTACGCTGCTTCGCAGCTACGCTCGGGATGACAACGTATTAAGATGACAACGTATTAAAATGGAATTTCGTCGTCGAGGTCGTCGCCGCCGAAGCGATCGTTGTTCGCTCCCGCCGGTGCGCCCGCACGCGCGCCAACCGTCGCAAACTCTTCTTCGCCTGTGCCGGCACCTTGCTGGCGGCCTCCGAGCATTTGCATGTTGTCGATGACGACTTCGGTCGCTTTGCGCTTGTTGCCATCCTTGTCGTCGTACGAGCGGATCACGAGGCGCCCCTCGACGAGCGTGTTCTGACCCTTCTTCAAATACGTGTTGCAGGTTTCGCCTAAGCGATCCCACGCGACGACGTCGACGAACGTCGTCTCTTCTTTGTTCCGCGGATTGTTGACGGCAAGCGAGAACTTCGTCACCGCTTTGCCGGACTGCGTATACCGGATCTCCGGATCGCGCGTCAGGTTCCCGACCAAGATCACCCGGTTATACGATCCTGCCATGTTGTTCTCTCTCTTTCGCTATGTCGCTGTGCTGTTATGGGGTGATCGTAGGCTCTCGTTATGCCTACTGGTAGGCACTCTTTAGGAGGCGTCAGCGCTTTCCTCCGGCTCATCAATGGGCCTTGCCGGAGCCGTCTTTGCGGCGGCCATCTGCGCTAATGCTCGCTTATCGAGACGGACAAGCAACTCTCGCACGACGTCCTCGTGAAGCCTCAGTTGTCGCTCTAGCTCCTTTGCGGCAGCCGCCGAGGCCGTGAACTGCATCGCGACGTAGCTGCCTTCGCGAACGTCACCGATCTCGTATGCCAATCGCTTCTTCCCGAGGCGCTCCA
This sequence comes from Vulcanimicrobiota bacterium, assembly GCA_030038335.1. Classification (GTDB taxonomy): domain Bacteria; phylum Vulcanimicrobiota; class Vulcanimicrobiia; order Vulcanimicrobiales; family Vulcanimicrobiaceae; genus Tyrphobacter. Next base: position 1,982 of record JASHPC010000283.1, on the reverse strand, counting down.
CGGCTACGACGGACCCGCCCTGACCCCGGATGATCTCGGCGACGGCGTTCGACCGCTCCTCAACTTCGGCGTCTTCCAAGCTTGGGCGCAGAATATAAGTAATCTCGTATTCGTTCATAACCAGGGTATGCTATCACGCTGCTTCGACCGTGGACAAGGGTGCCCAGCCTGCGTGGCGCAGGCCGCTTCTCAGAATCTTCGAAGGTCCTGCCGTTAGTCTCTCATGGGTAAAATCTCGTTGTACGTGCCAATCCCCCGCTTCGCAGATATCCGTTTCCGAGGCAGGGCCGTCCGCAACTGCGGCGCGCTCGCGCTTCTCATTGCCCTCGTGGCTTGCGGCCACCCGGCTGAAAAAAATGCATCTGCTCCCTATGTAGCGACCTCCGTCGCAACGTACGGAACGATTCGGCCTGGTTCCCAGCTGGCCGGCATCATCGCGCCGTACGAGAACGTCGCCATTCAGACGACGCTCGTCGAACCCACCGACGCGGTCTACGTTCAAGAGGGCGACCTCGTGCACCGCGGAGAGCTGCTCGTTCGTCTCGACACCGCCGATCTCGAAGCAGAGCTCGCCTCTGACATCGCAAACACGTCGCACACGTATTACCAAGGCGCGCTCTCGATAACGCAGGGCTCGACGGCGCTGCGCCAAGCGGAGACGACGCTCCGCACCGATCAAGTCAACTTGGAACGCGACGAGGCGCTTCTCAGGCAAGGATACATCGCGCGGCAAACGGCCGATGCGCAGATGGAGACCGTGCGCAACGACGAACAAGCGGTCGCGTCCGCGCGCGCCAACGTTCAAGAAAACGGTGCCCTCAATGGTAGCGGTTTGCAGGCCGCCGCGGTCGCCCAGGCGCGCGCGGAGGCGGAGCAGATTCGCGTACAGATCGCAAAGGCAGATATTTATTCGCCAATCGACGGCGTCGTCGTCAATAGAAATCTCAATCCTGGAGAGTATCCGGGCAATCGTCAAATTCTCACGCTGCAACAAGTCAACCCCATCTTTGCGATCGTGCAAGGCTCTGGAGCTCAGATCGCCCATATCGCGGTCGGGGCGCCCGCAACCGTCGAGATCTCCGATCTTGGTGAGAACGTCGCTGGACGCGTCATCGGCGTGCTCAACCAAATCGTTCCCGGATCGACGAACTTCATGGTGAAGGTCGTCATGAGCAATCCGACGCGTTCGATCCGGCCCGGCATGGCGGTGCAGGCGTCAGTCACGCTTCCCGCGCTCCGCGGCGTCCGCGTTCCGATGACGGCCTTCACCGATCAAAATCACACGCAAGTGATGACGGTAAATAACCAAAACGTCGTGCAGGTCGCGAACGTGACCGAAGTAGGGAACGACGGCACGACGTCGGTCGTAACCGGCCTTCCGAAAGGAACTCGCGTCGTAATCAACGGCATGGCGAGCGTCGGAAGCGGCGAGAAGGTTTCGCTGCATTGAATCTCACCCGGCTCTTTCTGCAGCGTCCGACGTTGGTTTTCGTCCTCGTCTGCGTGATGCTCTTTGCCGGCATCCTTTCGCTCGTGACGATCACGAAGGAGCTGTTCCCGAACGTTTCGCAGCCGACCATTACGGTCCAAGCATCGTACAACGGCGCCTCGGTCACGGAGATGCGAGACGACATCGTCGCTCCGATCGAAGAGAATCTCGCCGGAACGACCGACCTGCAGACGATCAACTCGGTCGTGCAGCAAGGACAGGCACAAATTTCCGCCACGTTCACGATCACCTCTGACGAGGCGACGGACCTGGCTCTGACCGAGAAGGCGGTGCAAGCGTCCGAGACCGAGCTTCCCACGAACATGCAAGCGCCGACGGTGAACATCCGCGATCCAGCGCAAGAGAACGTCGTCACGCTTGCGATGTACTCGAAGAAGCTGAGTCCGGGTCAGATGGCTCTGTACGCGACGAACGTCATCGTGCCGCAGATCCAGCAAATCCCGGGCATTTCGTACGCGAACGTCGGCGGTGC
>JASHPC010000023.1 GCA_030038335.1 Vulcanimicrobiota bacterium | reverse complement strand
AGTTGTCGTCGACGTCGCCTTCGCCCCCAAGATCGTAACTCGCCGCGAGCGGCTGTGAAAGCTTCGATCCATCGCGGTAAAGCGCAACCGCCTTCACCATGCGTTCCCACGAATAGCGATACGCTTCTTTGACGTCTTCGATCGTCGCCGTTTGTGGGAGGTTGATCGTCTTGGAGATGGAGCCGCTGATCGAAGGCTGTGCGGCAGCGAGCATATCGACGTGCGCGAGCGGCCGAATGAAGCGCGTGCCGTACTTACCGCACGGCGTTGCGCAATCGAAGACCGGAAGGTGCTCGTCTTTCAAATGCGGTGCGCCTTCGAGCGTCATACGGCCGCAGACATGGGCCGAGGCCTCCTCGATCTGCTGCGGCGTAAAGCCGAGTCCGTCACGAAGAACGGAGAAGCTCCAGTCCCCGAGCTGCTCGTCGCTGATGCCGAGCTTCGTCTTGCAAAACTCGTCGCCGAGAACGAAACGATTGAACGCAAATGGAAGCTCGAATGCCGTTGGAAGGGCTGCTTCTATCCGTCCGAGGCTTTCGTCGTCGAAGCCTTTCGCACGGAGCGTCGCCTTGTTCACGTGCGGGGCACCTTCGAGCGTTCCCGTGCCCTTCGCATACGTCTCGATAGCCGCGATTTGATCTTCGGCGTAGCCGAGCTTACGCAGCGCCTGTTCGACGGACTCATTGACGATCTTGAAGTAGCCGCCGCCAGCGAGCTTCTTGAACTTCACGAGCGCGAAATCCGGCTCAATGCCCGTGGTATCGCAGCCCATCACAAGCGCAATTGTGCCAGTGGGTGCGATAACGGTGGTCTGTGCATTGCGATAACCTGCAACTTCGCCGATGGCGAGCGCATCATCCCACATCGAGCGCGCGAGTTCCCACGTCTTCTGTGTGAAAAGCGTCGTCGTCTGGGATGCCGGTGTGGTCGTGATTCCCTCGTATTCCTCTGACTTCGCTTGGTATGCGAAGCGACGATGGTTACGTATTACGCGCAGCATGTCGTTGGAGTTGATCGTATACCGCGGGAATGCCCCGAGCTGCTGTGCCATTTCGGCAGAGCAGCGATACGCCGCGCCCGTCATGAGTGACGTGATTGCCGCGCACCAATCGAACGCGTACAGGGAATCATAGGGCAGCCCCATGCGCATGAGCAGTGTTCCGAGATTTGCATATCCCAAGCCGAGCGTCCGGAAGTCGTAGGACTTCTGCGCAATAACGCGACTCGGAAACTGCGCCATAAGGACGCTGATCTCGAGCGTGAACGTCCAAATACGGCACGCTTCGGCGAAACGCGCTGCATCGAACTCGCCTCGCTCGTTCTCGAACGTAACGAGGTTCAAACTTGACAGGTTGCAAGCGGTATCATCGAGGAACAAGTACTCACTGCAAGGATTACTTGCGTTGATGCGACCGTCAGTTGGACACGTGTGCCACTCGTTGATCGTCGTGTCGAACTGCAGGCCCGGATCAGCGCACTGCCACGCCGCGGTGCCGATGTGTTCCCAAAGATTAGCCGCAGGAACGGTGCGCGCAACGCCGCCGTCGGTGCGCCGCAAGAGATTCCAATCTTCGCCGGCATCGAGCGCTTTGAAGAAATCGTTCGGAATGCGAACTGAGTTGTTGGAGTTTTGACCGGAGACGGTGCCATATGCCTCGCCGTCCCAGTTGACATCGTACGTGTCGATCTCGAGCGACGTATAGCCTTGCTTCGCGAAGTCGAGCGCGTACTGTACGTTTGCCGATGGGATGCCGGCGGCCACCGCAGCGCGCAACGCGGCGCGAAGTGCTGGGTTCAGCGTTGGATCGAGACGAGCCGCCTCCGCGACCGTGGGATCCGTAGCGGCACGCATGACCGCGTTGAGATGCTTCTCGACCGAAAGCGATCCGGCGACGAGCGCCGAGACCTTTTGCTCCTCGTGGACTTTCCAGTTGATGAACTGCTCGATGTCGGGGTGATCGAGATCGAGCACGACCATCTTCGCTGCGCGGCGTGTCGTGCCGCCCGATTTGATCGCTCCCGCTGCGCGGTCGCCGACGCGCAGAAACGACATTAACCCGGAAGACGTCCCGCCACCGGAAAGCCGCTCGCCCACACTGCGAAGTTTCGAGAAATTGGAACCGGTATTGTGAATGACGGCTAATCCACGCTCGCCGGCAAGATACGTGTTGGTAGACCGAGTGGTGAGATCGTTGAACCGTACGGGGTCTTCGCATGGCGCAACACCGGATACGAATGCGACGCTTTCGCAGACTCGCAAGAGGCGAGCGAGCTCTGCATCTATTTCTCGATCTGGTCTCTCGCGGATCGCAGATGCGAGCTTATGCGGGTTGATGAGCCCTTCGTAAACGAGACGGCCGATGTGGAACGTTCTGCCACTCACCGCTGCATGGAGCCCGTCCGAGTGCGTATCTCGGAAAACCTTATCCGAGAGCCGAGGGTCGAGAGGCATGCAAAACGCACGACGTGCTCCGCCGCCCCTTTCGGGCAAAAGCGCAGCTGTGTGCTTCGGAGTGGCGAGGAATGCGGCGAGCCCGCGTACGGAGCGCCGAGGTGCCGATCGACGCACGAGGACTGCCGTGGTGCAGGTGCCATCATCGGTCGTGCCGCCTCCGAGGCCGACGAGGGAAGACATCGCTGCAACTTCGCGAGCGAAACTTCGAGCTTCCGTCGTGTACGTGGCTCGGCCTTCGCTGACCGTCCCATCCGAGTCGATGAGGCCGGCGAAAAAGGCATACCAAAGCTCGTAACCGCCAGAGCGAACGAAGTCCGGCAAAGACAGACGAGCACCTTTGGCGCCGGGCTCGCTGATGAACGTTCGAAAGAATTCGCATGCAGCCGCGCGTGTGCACGTGAGCGTGAGACCTTTGCTGCCCCGCCCATCTTGAGTGATGTTCGATCGCGCCTGAAACTTGTCGAAAAGAATTCGCTTGACTCTTTCGAGTGGTTCGCGATCTTCGTCATGAAAGCGAAGACGAAGGCTGATATAGCCGTACGTGGTGTCACCACGCCTGATGGTGTTCTTGCGTGGGCCGAGGCTCCCGTCGCCGAGAAAGTATCCGGCCAGCCACGCCAGGTCGGAGTCAACGCGTGCGTTGTGAACGTGCGCCGATCTGTAACGCGTTACTGTATATGAGAGGCTAATGGGCTGGTCCCTGCCGTCTATGTGACGCGTTGCGGTTGCGTTCGACGAGATCACTGCGTCTCCGCGACGGAGCGTGTCCGCGCGTCGTTCAACGATATCGGATCCGTCCCAAACCATGAATGGATGCCAGGCGGAGACGGTGGCGCGGGTGCCGTTGTCCAGAGAAACGGTCACCTTGTCCTCTTGCGCAACGTCATACGACCAGACGCGGTCGATGGGGTCGGCGACGATTTCGCCGCTGACCGTATCGAGCGCGAGCGTCTTCAGTCCAAGAGTGGAAACGTCGATGTAATGACCCGATCCATCGAACTCTTGAAGCGGACGGCCTTTGGAGACCTCTGCGAAGAGGTCGCCGATACGAACTAAGCCCCGCCCAAGGACTGGAATATGGGCATTTTCCGAAATGCAGCCTGAGCCAAATTTGAAGATGCGCGCCTCACGGACCCAAAGGTCCATGATTCCGCCCTCGTTGACGAGGTCGTCGTCGACGCTTTGGATGAAGCAGTTGTGAACGACGACGTTGTTCGTGAGGAAACTGTGGCTTTCGGTCTCGATGTCGTAGACAGGAAGCGGCTGAGGCAGTTGATCGATCGCAACAATCTCAACAGCGTGAATCTCGAGCACGGCCGTGGCCAAAGCGCTTCTCGGACGTCGTAAAAAGTTGGGCAAAGGCGACGGATCGATGCCCGCGCGTGCAAAGAGGACGTCACCAGCGTGAAGCTCCCCGAGTTGGCGCCAGCGCGCGACGCTACCATCTTGCGCGTAGACGCGGTGATCTGCCGTCGCTTCAATGTACGAGCCGTTTGCGAGATGCGCACGCAGAACCGGCTTCACGCCGGTCTGCTGCGCTGCAACGATGCGCGTCGTTGAACGCGCGTCGTAGACCTGGAGCCCGATGAGGTTACGCTCGACGATTTTGCCGATCGGCACGGGACCGTCGGGTGTCGAGACGGGCGCCCAATACGGGAGGCACGCGTGCGGGGCTGGATGCTCGTACGCGCTCGTCGAGCGCGTGAGCTGTTCGTTCTGCGGATCGACGAACCAATGCCCTTGCGCTGGCCCGGAGATTCCGTACGCCCAGTGAAGGCCGGTGTTGAACCACTGCGGACTGTTCGGCGCACCGATCTGACGCGCGAGCATCGCGCACATTTCATCGTAATACGTGCGCGCGTCGTCTTCGGAGTTGAAATAGGCGTGTTTCCAGCCCCAGTACGTCCAGCATCCCGCTAAGCGATTGAAGACCTCGCGTGAGTCGCGCTCGGCGCCAAACTGTTCGCTGCGCGGAAGCCGCGCGAGCGCTTCGTCGTCGGCGATCGAGCGCTGCAGCCATTCCGGTACGCCTTGCTCATCGACACGCTTGAGCGCGCGCGGAACGCCGGCCTTGCGAAAGTATTTTTGCGCAAGTACGTCGACCGCGACCTGACTCCACTCCGAAGGAACCATCACGTTCGCTGCCTCGAAGATTACGGTGCCGTCGGGATCGACGATGCGCGACGCCCGCGGCTCGAATTTCAGGCCAGCATATGGGTCGTTAACAGCGGAATAGGTCCGGCGAAACTTCATACGTTACGCTCCTTCGGGGCATCTATTGTGTCATATTTCCGCGAAGACCACAAGATATTGTGGTGACTCGGTGGAATCCTTGTGAGCCGGCTGTCTATGGCAGGGGATAGCTCTTCTGAGGCTGTGGAGAGAACCGAGGATACCGAGGATAGCCAGTGCAAATGGCGCCCGATGCTCGGCCCCCACCGGTTCGCGCCCCGCCTCTCCGAGGTGCCGCTGCCCGAACTCAAGGCCGCGGGCATTAGGGGCATCATCCTAGACCTGGACAACACCCTCGTCTGCTGGGGGGGCAGCGAGATCGCCGAC
>JASHPC010000282.1 GCA_030038335.1 Vulcanimicrobiota bacterium | reverse complement strand
AGATCTCGAGTACGCTTCGCCACGTTCCCTGCGCGAGTAGCGATTGGAAGGCTCCCCAATCCTCGAGAATCTCCAGCGTTCTCGGCCATATGACGAGCGCGCGCGACTCAGTCGTGGGTTCTGGCGCGCGTTCTAAAATCAGCGAGCGCACGCCGTAATGCGCCAAACCGAGGCCGAGCGAAAGCCCGACGGGGCCGCCTCCAACGATGACGACGGGAGCGTCCATCGCGAGGCCCGTTCGGCTCGTAGTGAAGCGGAGCCTTGGGCGCTGCCGTTGAAGTGGCCGAGCGTGAGCGACGTCAGGCTCTTCTCGCTCCTCTCCGCTGCGCTGCGCGCGGCGACGTTCGCTATCAGTCACCACTCCGCGACCGCAAAGGGACGCTAACAGCGTTCGCTGCGCCGATTCGGCGCTCTCGTCCCTCTCTTTCGTTAGCGGAGTACCACGCCGTGGACCAAACCAAAACGCCGTATTTTCAGGCACTGCTCGATTACGTCGACGCGGGAGTGCTGCCATTTCACACGCCGGGTCACGTGCAGGGCAACGGCATGGACGCGTCCTTTCGAGAGTTCGTCGGTGACAACGTCTGCGCTATCGATCTTACGCCGATGCCCGGACTCGACGACCTTTTGCAGCCCACGGAAGCCGTTCGCGAAGCGCAGGAGCTGGCAGCGCTTGCCTACGGCGCGGATCGCACCTTCTTTCTCATCAATGGCTCGACGAGCGGCAATCAATGCATGATGATGACGGCCGTCAATCCTGGCGACAAGATTGCCGTGCCACGAAACTCGCACAAGTCGATGCTCGGCGGTCTCGTCATGAGCGGGGCGCACCCGATCTACATGCAGCCGGAAGTCGACGAAGAGCTGCACATGGATCACTGCGTAACGCCGGCGACGGTCGCGCGCACCATAGAGGAGCACCCGGATCTCGTCGCCGTCTACGTGGTCACGCCGACATACTACGGCGTTGCGGCAGATATTGCTGAGATCGTCCGCATCGCGCACGACGCGGGGAAGCTCGTGCTCGTCGACGAGGCATGGGGCCCGCATTTTCACTTTCATCCGGAGCTGCCGCTCTCGGCGACCGCGGCCGGCGCCGACCTCGTCATCAACTCAACCCATAAGATGCTCTCGGCGTTCTCGCAGTGCGCGATGCTTCACCAGAAAGGCGATCGCGTTCGCATCGATCGTCTTCAAACGGTAATCAAGATGTTTCTGTCGACATCGCCGAATCTGCCGATGGTCGCATCGCTCGACGTGGCGCGCAAGCAGATGGCGACCGAGGGCGAAAGGATGCTGAGCGAGACGCTCGCGCTTGCACGCCGCGCGCGCGAACGCATCAACCGGATCGAGGGACTCTACTCGTTCGGCGAGGAGTTGAAAGGCAGGCCGGGGGTCTTCGACGTCGATCCCACGAAGCTCGTCGTCACGGTTCGCGGGCTCGGTTACACGGGATACGAAGTCTCCGAGCTGCTGCGGCGCCGATACAACATTCAGGTAGAGCTCGCAGATCTTTTCAACGTCGTCGCACTCTTTACGATTGGAACGACTCCACAGGCATCGGAGCGCTTCGTCGACGCGCTCGAAGAGATATCGAAGGACGAGCGTCCCGTCGACATGTTCGCACCCTCCGGCATTCTCGAGCAGCGTCTCAATCGCGGTAGTTTTCGTCTGCCCAAAACGCCGCCGATGCGCATGCTTCCGCGCGAAGCATTTCTCGCCGATACCGAGTTCGTGCCTTTTCGTAAGAGCAAAGGACGCATCTGTGCCGAGACGATCGCGCCGTATCCGCCCGGCATTCCCGTCGTAGCACCGGGCGAAGAGATCACCGAGCAGATCATCAAGTACTTGCACTTGGAGCTCAAAGCCGGCGTGCGGATTCAAGGCCCCTACGACGACGAGCTGCGCGTGGTTCGCGTCGTGAGGGAATAGGGCTCGCGCGGCGAAAGCGTTGCCATGGCTGTCAAGGCCGAACACATTTCTCCCAGCTGGGAGCTCTCCCAACTCCTCGACATCTTCCCTCTCCCGATCCGACAGGCGCTCGTCCGACTCCCTAACGTCGAGGCGATCATCGAGGTCGTTCTCGATCTCGGGCGTCCGCCCGAGGCGCGTTTCGAGCACGACTTCACGTATCTCGGCGATGCTGCGGTAACGAACGAAGATATCGCGCACGTTTGCTCGCGCGTATCGTCCTTCGGTGGCGACAATCGCGCCGGCATCGAGCAGACGCTCCATCGCATCAGCGCCATTCGAAACCGAAGCGGTAAGATCGTCGGGTTGACCTGCCGCGTCGGTCGCGCCGTGTACGGAACGATCGACATTCTGCTCGACGTGCTGCACAGCGGCGCTTCAGTGTGTCTGTTGGGACGTCCAGGCGTAGGCAAGACGACGATGCTGCGCGAGTGCGCGCGCGTGCTGTCCGAGGAGCGCAAGCGCGTCGTCATCGTCGACACGTCGAACGAAATCGCGGGAGACGGCGACGTGCCTCATCCGGGGATCGGCCTCGCCCGCCGCATGCAGGTTCCCGACCCTGCACTGCAGCACGCGGTCATGATCCAAGCCGTCGAAAACCACATGCCGGAGGTCGTCGTCATCGACGAGATCGGAACGTCCGCGGAAGCCGAGGCCGCGCGGACGATCGCCGAGCGTGGCGTCACGCTGATCGGAACCGCGCACGGGCAGACGCTCGAAAACCTTCTGATGAATCCGACGCTCACCGACCTCGTCGGCGGCATCAGCGCGGTTACGCTCTCCGACGAAGAAGCGCGGCGACGCGGAACGCGCAAGACGGTGCTCGAGCGCAAAGCGCCGCCGACGTTCGACGTCGTCGTCGAGATTCGGGAGCGCGACCGGCTCGCGATTCACAAGAACGTCGGAGAGGTCGTCGACGCGCTGCTTCGCGGCTATCAACCGCAGCCCGAGATTCGACGCCGCGAGCCAACCGGCGAGGTGACCGTCGTTCAGGAGGCCGACACCGAATCGATGCCGGCGATCTCCGACTTCGAGCCGCCAGCGAGCGGTGAGCCGGAACGAGCGCTTTCGATCTTTCCTTACGGCGTCTCGCGCAGCAAGATCGAACGAGCGATCCACAACCTTCGCGTCAACGCCGCGATCGCGCGAACGTGGGACGAAGCGGACGTCGTCGTCACGCTCAAAAGCCTCGAACGCAAGCAGCAACCCAAGCTCAAGCAGATTGCATCGGACAACGTGCCCATCTACTCGATCAAGACAAATACGACGACGCAGATTCAAACGGCCCTGCGCGACGTCTTCAATCTCGGCTCCATCGATCGGGAAGAACTGGGTTTGCGTGAGGCCGAGGAGGCGATCTATCAGGTGCTGCTGACGAGCCAGGCCGTCGAGCTCTCGCCGCAGACGTCGTACGTCCGGCGCATGCAGCATCAGCTCGCCGAGAAGTATCGCTTGCAGTCTCGCAGCACCGGACTCGAGCCGAATCGCCGCGTGCGTATCTTCAAGACCGTCTGAGGGGCGCCCGATGTTCGTCACGCTCGAAGGTATCGAAGGCAGCGGCAAGAGCACGCTGCTCCAAGGGCTCGCCGCGCGGCTCGAGAGCATCGGCCTCGCACCGCTCGTCACGCGAGAGCCCGGGGGAACGCGTACCGGTGACGCGGTTCGTGAGTTACTACTCGGCAGCGATCATGAGATGACGCCGCTGGTGGAGGCATTCTTGATGAACGCCTCACGCGCGCAACTCGTAGCGCAGAGAATCCAGCCCGCTCTCGCCGCAGGACGTGTCGTGCTCAGCGACCGATACGCCGATTCGTCGATCGCGTATCAAGGATATGGGCGCGGGCTCGACATTCCGATGCTGCGACTCCTTTGCTTGGCAGCGACGACGGGTCTCGAGCCGAACGTGACGCTCTTGCTCGACCTTTCGTTCGAAGACTCGAGAGCGCGCCGGGCGGACCGATCCGCAGCGGATCGTTTCGAACGCGAAGACGCGGAGTTTTTCGAACGCGTTCGGCACGGTTACCTGGAAATGGCGAAATCGGGGAGGCGATGGCACGTCCTCGACGCGACGCAGGCACCGGACGCGCTTCTGGAATCCGCTTGGGAGATCGTTCGCCCGCGCGTAAACGTTCACGCGTGAACGACGGCTTGGTCTTCGACGTCGTCGGCGCAGAGGGCCCGCGAGCCTATTTCGGCCTGCTCACGCCCGAAACGATCGCGCATGCGTATGTGTTCAGCGGCGCCAGCGGCGTCGGCAAGAAAACGTTCGCGCGCCGTCTGGCGCAGTCGCTGCTCTGCTCCGCGCCCAAGCGCGGCGTTCTCGGATACGACGGGACGTGCCGCTCGTGCGTGCTCTTCGCCGCCTCGGCGTTCCATCCCGATTTTCTCGAGCACGACGGCACGTTGAAGATCGGCGAGCGCGACGTGGCGGCGCGATTCGGAGACGAAGGGCTGACCGCGCGCGACGTCGTGCGGCAGCTCTCGATGGAGTCGTACGTCGGTGGAATGCGGGTGCTTCTGCTCGGCGATTTAGATTTTGCTACGCATCACGCGGCAAATGCGCTGCTTAAGTTCTTCGAAGAGCCGCCTCGCGGCGTCGTGCTGCTCATCACGACGTCGTCTCCAGGCCGTCTCCTCGCCACGATTCGCTCGCGTGCGTTGGAAGTGCGCTTCCCCATGCTTTCACGCGCGAAGGTCGAGGAGATCTTACGGCGCAAAGGCTACGACGACGAGCGGGCGAAGGCGGGCGCGCGCCTGAGCCAAGGAAGCGCGACACACGCGATAGCGGTGCTCGAAGGAGAGGACGCCTCGGTGCGTGCCGTCGCGGCGCGCTGGTTTTTCGACGTCGTCGCCGGTGCAAACCCCGAGGAGAGCTGGGCAACTCGGGATACGCTCGACGCCGGACTCGAGGTCGTGAAAGGTCTCGTTCGCGACTGGATCGCGCTTGCGGTGAAGCGCGATCCGCTCTTCGCGGATTATGCGAAACCGCTGCGCGCGTTGCCGGCGTTACGGCCTGAAGCAGTAGCCGGCGTCTTGCGCGGCCTCGACGATGCGCAACGCCTCGCGCGAAGCAACGTGAGTCCTGCTATGGCCAGCGAGATCGTTCGCATGGCGCTTTCAGGCGCGGCAGCGCGCGGTTAGTCAGCGGGCGCGGTACGCGACGTCTGCGTAGTGCTTGGCAAACGGAAAGGCGAGATATCCGAGCGCGATCGCTTCGAAGAAGGCTTGCAGTAGCGACGAGATCGTCGGGGTGAGTGCGACGCGGTCCGCAATAAGATAGACGAGATACGGCGGCAGCATCATGAAGAGAATGATGAACGCTATCGTAAGGAGCGCTGCTGCCGGAATCCCTTCGCGCACCGCGCGAAGGGAGCCGCCGAGCGCCAGAGATCCCGGCAGTCCGCCGATCGCGGCCGCCGGGATCGTATAGATCAAGAAGAACGCGGCGACTAACTGTAAGATGAGTTGTCCTTCGAGCCCGACGATAGCGCCGACGTACTGCGCGATCGAGATAATGAACCAAAACCCGATCGCCGCAACGATAATGCCGCCGCCCTTGCGGCGTGCGTCCTCCCACGCGGAGTCGAACGTTCCGCGCAGCCCGCGCTCCAATGCATCGGCTTGAACGATTGCGACGCCGAAGGCGTAGCTGTAGAATACGTCCGCGATGAACGTGAACAAGCCGCTCCAGAGGCCGCCCATGGGCGAGGTAACGTACACGTCGATCTGCGAGAGGACGAGGGCGACTGCCGCGCCGAGCAACGGTGCGACGAATACCGAGGGCTTGCGCGCCAAAAACGCAATCGCGCGGACGTAGATCGAGAAGTCGGGGAAGCCCCTCAACGCGCGCCTTCGAGCGAATGACGGCACGAGCAGTCAGCCGCAACCGGAATATTCTCGACGATGCGGCCGATCGCGGTCTTCGTGCGTTCGTTGTTTCGCTTGAACACCTCCATCACTTCGTGATGTGAGACCGGCGGCATGCCTTCGAGCCCGACGTCGTAATCCGTGATAAGCGAGATATTGACGTAACAGATGCCAAGCTCGCGCGCGAGATACGCCTCCGGGTATTGCGTCATGTTGATGACTTCCCAGCCTTGGCTCTGATACCACTTCGATTCGGAGCGCGTCGAGAAACGCGGTCCTTGGCAAACGACGATCGTTCCACGCTCGTGCGTGTCGATGTTGAGCGAGCGCAGCGCGTCGACGGCGATGGGCCTGAGCGTTGGGCAGTATGGATCGGCGAAGCTGACGTGCGTCGTGACAGGTCCGTCGAAGAACGTGTCCGTCCTGCCGGTGGTGCGGTCGACGAGTTGGTCCGCGACGACCATCGAGCCTGGCTTTACGTCGCGCGCGAGTGAGCCACAGGCGGTGGGCCCGATGATGTGACGCACGCCCAGCATTTTCATCGCATAGAGATTCGCGCGATAGTTGATGACGTGCGGCGGGTAGCGGTGGTCTTTTCCGTGGCGCGGAAGAAACGCGACGCGCTTTCCGGCGATCTCGCCGATCGCGACGCGGTCGCTCGGCGCTCCGTAGGGCGTCTCGATCCAGGCTTCGCGCGCGCCTTCCATCAGCGAGTAGAAGCCGGAGCCTCCAAAGACGCCGATGTCGGCGCGTTCCGTCGTTTCCATAAGTGACCGCCGATTCGAGGTATGCGCGCTTTCCCCTCGAAGGTGCGCGCCGCTCATCTATTCGTATCTCGTGATCGCAAACGATCGAGGA